>JAYSRS010000503.1:0-9921 GCA_043720935.1 Saprospiraceae bacterium | reverse complement strand
TTGCGGTTACACCGCATAGAAAATTGTACTTTGAGTCTAATGTTACCGAGATTTTGCAGCTACGCCGCAACTTGAAAATCCCAAAGCGGAAATTGCTGGATTTCGTAAATGTAGTCTCTGCTAAAATTGCCAAAGAGCCAAATTTTAAAACAGCATTCCTTGAACCGACGGCGGCGGCACAGCACCAATGTGACGATAGGCTTTTTCGGTTGCCTCACGTCCCCGTGCGGTGCGTTGAATGTAGCCTTCCATAATCAAAAACGGCTCATGTACTTCCTCAATCGTCCCCGCTTCTTCACCGACGGCGGTGGCAATTGTCGTCAAACCGACGGGGCCGCCCTTGAATTTATGGATAATTGTGGATAAAATGCGGTTGTCCATTTCGTCGAGGCCGCCTTCGTCCACGTTGAGGGCGTTCAAGCCATATTGAGCAATGTCAATGTCAATACTGCCATTTCCTTTCATTTGAGCGAAATCTCTGATGCGTCGTAACAAGGCATTTGCGATACGCGGCGTCCCGCGTGAGCGACGCGCAATCTCATGCGCGCCCCCCTCAGTAATTGGCACGTTGAGAATGTCCGCCGAGCGAAAAATGATGTTTGTCAAAGTGGCCACGTCATAATAAGCCAACAAACAATTGATGCCAAAACGAGCGCGCATCGGTGCAGTCAATAAGCCCATGCGGGTTGTTGCGCCGATTAGGGTAAACGGATTCAAAGAAATTTGAATAGAACGCGCATTAGGGCCCGAATCAATCATAATATCAATGCGGTAGTCCTCCATCGCGGAGTAGAGATATTCTTCAACGACGGTGTTCAGACGGTGGATTTCGTCAATAAACAACACGTCTCCCGCCTCCAAATTGGTTAAAAGCCCCGCTAAATCGCCCGCTTTTTCAAGCACTGGGCCCGATGTCAGTTTCATCGTCGCGCCCAATTCGTTGGCCACAATATTGGCCAACGTCGTTTTGCCCAAGCCCGGCGGCCCGTGCAACAATACGTGGTCTAGTGCTTCGCCGCGCAATTTGGCCGCACCGATAAACACCTTCAAATTGTCCACAATTTTAGGTTGACCACTAAAATCTTCTAGGGCTTTTGGCCGTAAAGCGCGCTCAATGAGGCGGTCTTCGCTCGATTGATTGTTGCCCGAGGCATCAAGATTGGGATTTGCCATAGTTTTACCTTAATTTTTCACAAAATTATTTTATCTCACAAGTAAACATCGAAACACCTTCTAAAAACCCCTCCAAAGTGTCGCCGACTTTGACGGAGCCAACACCTGCAGGCGTACCTGTATAAATCAAATCGCCTTGTTGCAAGGTGAAAAAATTAGATAAAAAAGCGACGAGCGTATCAAAAGAAAAAATCAAGTCTTTGGTCGTTCCTGATTGTACGGTTTCGCCGTTTTTAGTCATTGAAAAGGCAATATTTGATGCGTCAAAGTCCTTTAAATCAACAAATTTGCTCAAAACTGCCGAATTATCGAAGGCTTTTGCTAATTCCCACGGTTGGCCTTTGGCCTTCAAATCATCTTGTACATCCCGCGCTGTGAAGTCAATCCCGATGGCAATTTTATCGTAATAACGGCTTGCAAATTCGGGTTGAATCGCTTTGCCATTTTTTGAAATCCGTAAAACGATTTCAATTTCATGGTGTAGATTTTTCGTAAAATCGGGATAAAAAAACGGCTTATTTTCCAACAACAAAGCCGTTGGCGGTTTCATAAAAACAAGCGGTTTTGTCGGCACGGCGTTGTTCAATTCCTTGGCGTGTTCGGCGTAATTACGGCCTATACAAAAGATTTTCATTGCTTTATAAATTAGTTTTATTGACAGAACGTCGGCGAGATTCAAAATCTCGCCGACGCTGCGCCGTTCTATTTTTGGAAAATATTATACTTCAAAATGCAAAAAATTGCTCTAAACCCATCGCGCCAACCAATTTTTTTTCCTTCGGCGTAGGAGCGACCGTAGTAAGAAATGCCGACTTCGTAAATCCGAACATCCTTCACGCGAGAGATTTTAGCCGTCACTTCGGGTTCAAAACCGAAGCGTTTTTCTTTCAAATTGAGGCTTTGAATGTCTGCTCGACGAAACAATTTATAGCACGTTTCCATATCTGTCAAGTTCAAATTGGTGTACATGTTCGACAGAAAAGTTAAGGCTTTATTGCCGATTGAGTGCCAAAAAAAGAGAATTCGATGGGGTTTACCGCCAATAAAACGCGAGCCAAAAACGACATCGGCGAAGCCGTCAAATATCGGTTGGAGCAATAAATTGTACTCTTT
This sequence comes from Saprospiraceae bacterium, assembly GCA_043720935.1. Lineage (GTDB taxonomy): Bacteria > Bacteroidota > Bacteroidia > Chitinophagales > Saprospiraceae > JAAFJT01. The sequence continues at coordinate 7,635 of JAYSRS010000503.1, read as the reverse complement.
GGGGTCATATTCAAGGTCAGCGTCTTGGATAACAACGTAATCGCCCGTTGCTGCCGCAATGCCCGTGTGTAAAGCCGCGCCTTTTCCCGCATTTTTTTCATGCTTAAAATAACGAATATCAAGCGTCGGATTCGCCGACATATAGCGTTTGATGGCCCCCTCAGTATCGTCGGAAGAACAGTCGTTTGTAATGATAACTTCGGTCGTCATTCCGTTCAGCAAAGTGACTTGACGGATGCGGTCGAGAATCAAGTGAATCGTCCGCTCTTCGTTGTAGGCGGGCATAACAATGGACAATTTTTGCGGCATAGAAGCGCGTTTTTGTTGAAATGTATCAAAAATGAGCCACAAAAGTAAACGGATATTGGGAAATTGGGATATTATCACGCATTGTTTTAAAACATCACGCACTGTTTCTCGCTACGCTCGAAAGGCGTGCGGGAAGGGATTTTTAAGGGTGCGGTGACTTTTTGATGTAAAAAATCGAAGATTTTTTACATCAAAAAGTCACCGCGCCCCAATAAATTTCCTTCAAGGCGTCTTTTTACAAACAAAAACGCCTTGAAACAAGCGTTTCAAGGCGTTTTTGTTTGTAAAAAGAACGTTGAGCGAAAGACGAGATTCGAACTCGCGACCACCACTTTGGGAAAGTGGGACTCTACCAACTGAGCTACTTTCGCTTTTGAGTTTTACGTGGATAAACAGAACCGTGTGTAAATACGCATGGTCATGCGTATCTACGTAAAACCCAAAGCTTACGGCTTGAACGGAATTGTCAAGATTTGACCCACTTCAATTTTGTCGGGATGCTCAAGAACGTCCGTGTTGGCTTCAAAAATTGCGGTGTACAGTTTCGCCTCTTCGTAGAAGTGTTTAGCAATTTTACCAAGCGTGTCACCCGATTTTACGGTATATTTAGCGTAATAATCCGTCGTTCCGACTTTGATATCCGCAATAATATCCGATGGTGTTGCACCGCCTACTTCTTTGATTTGATCCCAAATCAAGTTTTTTTCGTATTCTGTTCCGACTGTACCTGTTACCGTCAAAACGCCGTTTTCTTCCGACACAGCACCACCTTGTGCGCCTAATTTTTCACCCAAATCAAGAACTGATTGGTATTTTGCTTGAATAGACATAATAATTAAGAATTTGATAAATTTTAAAAAATACGTGTTAAGGAGCATTTCAAATGTCAAAAAGTCGTTGCTTTGTTTTTCGCAATGACCTCTGAAATCCGAAATCTTTTTTTGTCGGCCAAAGCTACGGGTTTTCTAAAAATTTCCAAATAAAATGTCAGAAGAGCGTCACTTTCAAAAAAAAGACCGCTTTTCTAATTTTTTGCTTAAACTTCTTACCTTCGACCCTGTTTTAGAATGAGATTTTTAATTAGAATAAAAATAAATTCGCTGATGAGACGTCGTACCTTCTTAAAAGTCACCCCCCTCAGTATTCCGCTTATGAGTGGTGGTACTTTACTTGCAAATTCATTATTTCACAACAAAATCGCCCACATTATGGCTTTTGAACTTCCCGCGTTGCCTTATGTGGCAACCGCTTTAGAACCGCACATTGATGCGAAAACAATGGAAATCCACCACGGCAAACACCACGCGGCCTACGTGACGAACCTTAACAATGCTGTTGCGGCTGACCCAAATGCGGCTGGCAAAACGCTTGAAGAACTCGTCGGCAGCATCTCAAAATACGCCCCTGCGGTGCGCAATAACGGTGGTGGCCACTGGAATCACAGCTTTTTTTGGCAAATTCTAGCCCCAAAAGGCGGCGGCGAACCTACTGGCGACATTGCTTTTGCCATCAAAGGTGCGTTTGGCTCTTACGAAAATTTCAAAAAAGAATTTTCTGCTGCCGCTATGACCCGTTTCGGTTCGGGTTGGGCGTGGTTGTCGGTGGATGCCAATAAAAACGTGTTTATCAGTTCAACACCTAATCAAGACAATCCTTTGATGGATGTTGCAGAGAAAAAAGGGACACCGCTTTTGGGCCTCGACGTTTGGGAACACGCCTATTATTTGAATTACCAAAACCGTCGGGCAGATTACGTGGCGGCATTTTTCAACCTCGTTAATTGGGACGAAGTGAACCGCCGTTTCAAAGCAGCCGTAGGCGGTTAATTACATTTCCGGTATCGGATTTTGGATGTCGGTTACAGTATCCGAAATTTCAAATCCGACATCCGACATCTGTATCCCTCAGTATTTTAACATTTTTTTAAAGTTGTATTCGATACTGTTTCCAATAAAAATGCCTTCGCCACGTTTTAAATACGCAGACGAAGGCATTTTGATTTTTATAGAAATAGCCAAATAAAAATTTTATAACATCTTGTTTATGCAAATTATTGGATAAGTAATTGAAGGGCATAAATTTATATTTGTTAAAAATAACAAAATAAATTTGCTTTTTTGCAAACTATTCTGCAATTTTGTACGTAATTTTAATTTTACATGAACCATTTTCTTTCACCAAATTCAACATCTCTACCCATGATGATTTTAGTAATTCTAGCCGTCGTCGCGTCTTTTTTCGCTTTCTCGCTCAATCAAAAAGAGCCGCGTATCAGCCGCTACCGTTAAAACGCTCTTGCGAAACCATTAAAAGGGCATTACCCCGAATTTTCCAACTGTGAAAATTCGGGGTTTCCTATTTTTAGTCAAAAAATCCACCGCAAACCCAATTGTCCTTGCCACTTTGACGCAATCGGGTCAACTTGATAGGGCGTAGTTGTCGGATTATTAAAGCGATATGTGGCGGCGTCATTTGTTACAGAGGCGACCGTAATCAATTGATAACCAGAGTTTAACGTATTAGCTACAAATGTTTGTTGTCCCCACGTTTTGTCTATCAAATTACCCACGTTTATAATATCGAAAGTGATTTGAAAATTCGATTTACCAACGCGAATATCTTGCGATATATGCACATCTATTTGCGCATTCCACGGCGTTCTTGCCCCGTTTCGTTCGGCGTGTTCGCCACGATGTTGTTTTAAATAAGCGTCATTTTCGATGTACGCATCCAACTGTTTCCATTGTTCATCCGCAGTTAGCGTTACTGCACCTGCCGCATTTTTGATATCAACGAGCGCAATTTGCTCTCGTGTTTTTGGAATAAATAACAAGTCATTCATGCCAGAACCGTCGCGGTTCAAATCTCCCGCGTATGTATAGGTGTAGGGGCTACCCGAGGCCGCAACCGCAACTAGGCCAAGACTTGATTGTCCAATTTTCCAAATTTTTTTCTGCACACCGAGGTAAAAAACGAGGCGATGCCGTAGGTCAAAATTGGAATAACTCAACTGCGGATTGTTCGGGTTCAGTGTCTGATTCCATTCCCAATTCGCTTGCGGACTAACGCGGACGCCGTTGGCTAAATCCTTAGATTCACCATAAGTATAGCCAAATGAAGTGCTTACATATTGATTAAATTTCTGTTGCCAACTTCCTGTAATCGAGTAACGATAGCCTTTGTCAGTATTGCCGACGCCAAAAACGGACGTATAAGCTGCTGCATATTTCTGTTTGTCGCCGCTACCCAAGTAAATCTCACGTCCGTCACCGCCTTTCAAAAGGGTTGTCGAATCCTTCAAATTCAAGGTTTTAAACACCACATCGCGCACCGTTTTTGTCGCCAAAATGTCCAAAGAAAAGGTTGAACCAAATTTTGTTTTGTAATCCAATCCCAATGACCCCCTCAGTACGGCGGGCAATTTGAAGTCATTTTGAATCAAATTTATCTCCCGTTGTGGCGTTGCGGTGAGGGTATTATTTTTAGAGAAATCGGTGATTAACGGCACTTTGCCCGTCGGCCTAATGTCCACATTGTAGAACTGCGAACCGTTGTAAATGTGCGCATAAGCGAGCCACGCCAATGGCATTCGACCCACAAAAAGGCCGCCGCCGCCGCGTATTTGCAACCTTTCCGACGGCTGATAATTGAACGAAACGCGGGGCGAAACGCTCAAATTGCTGCCATAATCGTTCGCATAACCCGCATACTGGGGGGTATTCACGATGTCAGAAATAGCGGCCACTTTGTCGGGAAAAAGGGGTAAATCCAAGCGAAAACCTGCCGAAACGGTCAATTTTGGCGTTATCGCAATGCGGTCTTGTCCGTAAAGTGACGCCAAAAGCATTCTAAATTTGGCCGAAGGCCGATTGTAATTCACGTTGCGGTCGGCGTTGTCGAAGCTGTACGTTGCGCGAATCCGCGACGGTCGGTCGGCCAAAAAATTGTCCAAACTCGAATACGCCCAACGGCCATTGAACGGCGTGACGAAGTGGTAATCAATGGTGTATAATTCGTTATGTGTTCCTAGAAGAAAGGTATGATTTTTTTTGTAAAACGTAAAATTATCGGTTAATTCTAAAGCGCGTTGATTGATTTTATAAATGGCCGATTCTCGATAACTCCCTGCAAAAATCTGATTTGTGGTATTGTAAGTGATTTCAATATGTGGTAAAATTTTATCGCCAAACGGGTCACGGTAGTCCACGATGCTTGAAGAACCGATGAGTAAATCATTGAATTTGTTTTTGCCAAAACGCGATTTGAGTTGGGCAACTGTTACATTTGTTTGATTATAATGCGTAAAACCTTGTGCCTCATAGTTTAAAATAGCATTGGAACGGCTCAAATGTCCAGCTTTGGCATTGACGTAGTTATGCCGCAAAGTCAATTGATGATTTTCTGATAGGTTAAAATCAAGGCGCGCAAAGATTTTGGCGTTCGTCGAATTGAGTTCAATTGCCCCGTAACTGCCCGTGTTGACGCCGTAACGCGCTTGCAACGTATCAGCAATAATTTTGGCCACGTCCAACGGAATCGCCGACTCCGCCGACCCGGGTTTGAAACCTACGGGTTCATTACGCGTGCCGCGTTCAAGGTTGACGAAGTAGAAAATTTTGTTTTTTTTCAATGCCCCACCAAGCCGAAAGCCCGTTTGACCGTCGTTATACTGAGGGGTCTGTTTTTTACCGTCGGAGGTAACATCGGCGCGGGTCAATGCCCCATTTCTACCAAAAAAATAGAGCGATCCTTCCGTTTTATTCGTTCCGCGACGCGTGACAGCATTCAAACTGCCGCCCGTGAAGTTGCCTTGCGACACGTCAAAAGGGGCCACATTGACTTGCACTTCTTCAATTGCATCGAGCGAAATCGGTTGCGAGCGCGCCAAATTTCCGGGAACACCCGACGCTATCGAGCCGCTTGCCCCACTCGAAGGCTCTACAAAACCAAAGGCATCATTCGCCACCGCCCCGTCAATTGAGAGGTTATTGTAACGAAAATTTGCCCCTGCAAATGAGTTGCCACTCGCTTGCGGTGTCAGTCGGGTTGCGTCTTGCAAACTACGGTTCAAAGTTGGTAAATTGTCCAATTGCTTGCGTCCGATATTGGTGCCAACGTCCGTTTTTCGACTGTCAAAAGGGTCGTTTTTCGACGATTTTACTTCAATTGTGGCCAATTCACTAGCGATTTCCTCCAACGCCACGTCAATTTTTTCCGTCTTGCCGAGCGACAAAAATACGTCTGTTTTAGCGTTTTCTTTGTAGCCAATATACGTCGTTTTGACGGAATACGGGCCGCCAACAATCATGTTTTCAAGCTGAAAATAGCCATTTTCGTCGGTCAATGCCTTGAAAATTGTCCCCGTCGGCTCGTGCGTAATCGTAACGGCTGCGCCAATGAGCGATTCGTTTTTGACCGACAAAACCCACCCCGACAAGGCCGACGAGGTGATTTGCGCCGTGGCTAATGTACCTAAAAAAAGCGTAAAAAAAGCTAAGGATATAAAGCGATTCATTTTAATATCTAAATTTTAGGTAGCGCATTTTTAGGCACTACTTGGGCAGCACGTAAAAAGGGCATTTTTGAATAAAATTTTTAAATTTTGGATGGGGCTAGGTTGAACGTTTTTTGTCATTTAGAAGAAATCTTTATCATGTGTGGTTCATAGAGATTCTTTCTGACTGACAAATAAACGCGTAACGTAAATTACGAAAATCACCAACAATTTCCGTTTCGGGACTTCAACTTGCGGCGTAGCTGCAAAATCTCGGTAACACCAAACTCAACACCCCATTTTCAATGCGGTATAACCGCAAAACCGCTTGTTTGGCGGTTACACCGCGTAAAAAAAGTGGAGAGAAGTTCAAGTATTACCGAGATTTGGCAGCTACGCCGCCGTGAAAAAGCCAAAGCGCGAATTACTGAAAATTACATATTTCTATGTTCAAATGACTGATAATCAATCTATTGTACCTTGGAATCTGAAATCTTAACAGCACCCGCCGCCGTCGTAGTGAAACGTAGATTCTGAAATAAAAATGTCGTTTCGACCCAATGACGCCAAAGCGTTTGCCGTTTTGTCGCACACTGCAAGCGGCATATTTTGCATCAACGTATGGCCTTTTTTATCGTCAAAAACGTCGTCTTTTCCGTAATAAATCGCCGTTTTTCCTGTAAACACGCAAGGGCCATCGGCGGGCATCGGGTCTTTAATCGCACAGACTTCGACGGATTCAATGTAAATCAAACGGTCGGTGTTGTAGTGATTCGGCGAGAGCAAACGGTAGGGGCGTTTTGCGCGAATTTCGACCGTCCCGAAACCGACTTCGGTTATCATTTTGATGTAATCTTTCAATGGAATCGCACCGCTTAGGCACTCCGCACGTAAGCGGTCGTCGTTCAAAAGCGTTTCGGGCATTCGCGTTTCGCTAGTCGGGTCGGACATCACGAGTTTGCCGTGCGGCTTCAAAACACGGTACATTTCGGCCAAAGCCTGCCGTAAATCGTCCATTTTGAAGATATTGAACAAGCAATTTTGCGCTGCTACGTCAATTGACGCATCCGCAACGGGCAAATTCAGCGCGTCGCCGTTTCTCAAAGAGACAAAACTGCGGTCGAACCACGGGTTTAAACGCTCGGCTTCGAGGAAGTTTTCGGCACTCGCGTCGAGCATTTCTTGCACCATATCCACGCCGATAACCGACGCTTCGGAACGTGAAAAATACGAAAATTGGAGCAATTCCATGCCGCCGCCTACACCTACGTATAAGATTTTCGGATTATTCACAAGGTCGCGTGCATTGACCGTTGAGCCGCAACCGTAGTTCATTTGTTGCATCCGCTTCGGCATATCGAGGTCGGGCAATTGCCAAACGGGCGTTGTGGTGCAGCACAAACCGACGTTCGGCGTGAGTGCTGCGTCGCGGTAGAGGTCGGTTGTGGCGTCGAGATAAGAAGTAGTTGCCATGTTCTTTTAAATTAAAAATTAAAAATTAAAAATTAAAAATAGTGAATTAAAATATTTCGGGCTAATCGGTTAATTATCGCACTACGGCGTAGCTGCAAAATCTCGGTAATATTAAATAAACCACCATTTTTTTACGCGGTGTAACCGCGAAACTGCTTGTTTTACGGTTACACCGCATTTAAAATCGTATATTTATGAATTATATTACCGAGATTTTGCAGCTACGCCGCAGCACGATAAATAACCGATAATTCGGGATATTTCATTTTGCTTGAAAAGTAGTTTACACTTTTTTAGCAAGATTTACTAAATTTTTCAAATTTAGTAAATCTGTGCGTAATTTAAAGCATTGATAGTCA
>JAYSRS010000502.1:0-9922 GCA_043720935.1 Saprospiraceae bacterium | reverse complement strand
GTCCATTACCCACATCTTTTGAATCCGTTAGGATTCAAACATTTATAGGAAAAATAACAGACAGAGCCTATCGAATCCGTAGGATTCGCACGTTAAATGCCGTAATTTTATGCTAATTAGACGTGCGAATCCTACGGATTCGGGAAAAATCGCTTTGTGTACTTTCTATAAACGTGTAAATCCTACGGATTTATGAGAACATAAAACTTGTGGGTAATGGACAGCGTTACAAACCTCGCCGACGTTAGAAAAGCTAAAATTCAAGTTGTGGCAGACTTTTAACCAACTCAACGGTTTTCAAACTTACCGTAATTACCCGCAATAAAGTGTCCAAAATATACCGTTCGTTGCCCACTTCTTCGGCCCAATCGTTTGGATTATTGCGAATGCCACTGTCTTTGTGCGTCGTGACTTGATAGCGTTCCATCACCCATTCAATCGCACTTTTGCCGTTCACGACGTAAGCGTAAGCATCGGCGGGAATGTTCGTGATGGTCAATTTAGCGTTTACGAAGATTTTACTCTTATCCGTTTTGCTTGGAAAACGCATTTTATCCACCGTGAAAATACCGTGTTCCGCACCTTCAATGTTGACCCCCTCAGTAAAAACGGCTTTTTCGTAGTCAATGTGCAAATCCGCTAAGGCACGACCCGTTTTGCTGAATGCCCAAAAATCTTTGGCCGTTGCCACCAAAGGCAAACGCGGCAACATCTTTTTCAAATCGCTCGAAAAACGTTCCCGATACGTCGGGCTGTGCAATAAACCGTACACGTAGTAAAACAACGCTTCTTTATCCACCGTTTTGCCGTACAAGGCTTGTCCTTGTTTTAATATAAAATCACTCACCCCGTCGCGGCGAATAAAACCTTTCTCCACATCAAAAATGTTCATTTGTGCCGCCGTGTTCTCTTCGTAGTAATACAAAGGAAAACATTGCCCATTGAATTGAACTTGTAAATCGGGAATACAATCCGTTATCAAAGCAGAAAAATCTTTATTACCACCAACACCCGACACGCATATCACACGGTTTTTTACTGAGGGGGTCGGAAAAAGTTTGGGCATTTGATAAAGCATAGCGTTAAAGTCTTTATCAAAATATAAATGTTGTTTACAAAAAGGGCGATAATTGCTTGTTACTAATCCATTTTGTTTAAATGTATGTATTTTGTAACGCTCTAAATCTTGCATTAAGTTTCGATTCCAACTGATTTGTTGTGCATCAGCATCTACAAAACCATTAGCATCAAGCTGATTGTTTGTTTCTTTTTCAGTTTTAAAGTTTTTTGATTGTTGATTATAAAAATCAATCGTTCGTTTCATGTTGTTAACTAAATTCTTCTTTGAAAAATTATAAACCCATGAATCTCTACCCGACGCAACGCCTAACGAATGTGTCAAAAAGAACGATTGTGATTTAGTATCAAACTTTTTTTCAGCCGCAAGCGGAATAAATGTTCCAAAAATATCATCTCGTTGATTCAACCAATCACCGTGTTCATTCGGTGCAAGCGTTTGCCAATCCATCATCGGATTGTCAAGGCTGCCAAAAGTACGGATGATTTTAAGTTTTTCGTCGCGTGACAAATAATCACCAATGTCGTGGTAATGAATTGTCGCAGCCCCCTTGCCCCCAGAGGGGGAATTAGCCTCTTTGCCTTTGACGTTGTCATTTTCCCCCTTTGGGGGCAAGGGGGCTGGCTTTTTAATTAAAAAAGTAATGGAAATAGGCGTTCTTGAACCACCGCCAAAAACGTTACCCGCTTCTTTGCGGCGCAAATCTCCTTGCGTTCTAGCATTGCCCCGCAAATTAAAGACGTAAATTGCAGTAAATTCTTTTTCAAGTGATTTGCGAAAGCCATCCATACCGTTTCCGTCAATCCACGCCCCGTTTGTGACGAAGGCGATAATGCCCCCCTCAGTACCAAGACGGTCTGAAGACCACCGAAAGGCTTTTATGTACGAATCGTACAACGCTTTTACCGAAGTTGCGTTACTGCCTTTGGCATACGATGCTTCAATTCTGCTATCGAGGAAGGGATATTCTTGATTTTGGGCATTGTCATTTGCCGATTTTTGACCGACTGAATAGGGCGGATTACCAATAATGATACGCAAGGGGGCGCGTTTTTGCGCGAGAACCCGTTCGGAGTTCTTTTGAAATGTATCGTTTTTAAAGCCGTCCGCTTCCAAGAGCAATTGTTTTTTATTTTTAACCCGTTCGACCCCGTTCTCATCGGTTTCGCCCAATTGAAAAGTATCGGTGAGACAAATGCCGTTGAAGGCTTCATACACCAGCCCCCCGACCCCCGAAGGGGGAGAATCCTTGCCCCCCGAAGGGGGAGAATTTGGACTTAAAAAAGCATCGTGGAAAGCATTTTCGATGTTGACGGCGGCAATGTAATAGGCCAAAAGGACAATTTCATTGGCGTGCAATTCCCGTTGATACTTGCGTTGCAGGTCTTTTCGGTCAATCAACCCACTTTGCAAGAGACGGGTCATAAAAGTCCCCGTTCCCGTAAAAGGGTCTAAGATGTGGACATTTTCATCGGAGATAGACCGCCCAAATTCCTTTTGGAGCAAGGCCGCAACGGACTGAATCGTAAAATCCACCACTTCAACGGGCGTGTAAACGATGCCGAGCTGTTCGACCATTTTAGGGAACGCCGTTTTAAAAAACGTATCGTAGAGTTCAAGAATAATCGTTTGTTTACCCGCGCTGTTGTTGATGCCCGACGCCCTTTTACGCACCGAATCATAGAACTTTTGCAGCGTTTCCGCATCCTTTTCGACGGTATCAGAGGCCAACAAATCTAACATGCCTTGCATCGAAATGGAAATCGGATTGTTTTTGACGAAAGAATAATCTTCAAACAAGGCTTCAAAAACAGGCTTTGTAATCAAATGTTGCGAGAGCATATCCACGGCCTCCTCTTGCGAAATAGCGGGATTGATGTTTTTCTGTAAACCCTTCAAAAAGGCTTTAAAAGCGGCGCGATGTTCAGGTTTTTCAACAATCAAACGGTTAATTCTGACCACTTGACGCTCCGCAATATCGGCCACATCTTTGGCCCATTGTTCCCAATAACGACGGTCACCAACTTTTTGAACCATTCTAGCAAACACGACATTCTGCAACTGTTCAAACTGAATCGCCAATTGATTTTGAATGGCTTGTTGGGCATTTTTGGTGTACGCATTCTCATCGTCGCCAAATTCCCCGTGGGGATTGTCATTATCGTCATTTCCGTACATTGTACTGAGGGGCCTGCCGACAATGATTTGTTGAGGCCGTTCCTTATTGAGTTCAATTTTATTGACGACGGCATTAAAACGGTCATCATGCGCCCGCAACGCATTCAACACCGACCAGACAACTTTAAAACTGTCATTGTTGTCGAGAGCCACATCTGGTTCAACGTTGAAATCCACAATAACGGGAATGATGATGTAGCCATAGTTTTTCCCTTTCGCCCTCCGCATGACCCGCCCGACGGATTGCACGACGTCAATCTGCGAATTGCGTTGCGATAAAAAAATCACGGCATCCAAAGACGGCACATCCACACCCTCACTCAAACAGCGCACATTCGTCAAAACGCGACACTCGTTGCCCTCAAAATCTTCTTTGAGCCACGATAGTTTTTCATCGCGCAAAGGCGCCGACATCGCCCCGTCAATGTGGTCAGAAGCGACCGACACAATTGCCTCGCGGCGTTCAATCGGCAACGCATTCGGATAAGACGCCGACGTATCGTTGAACATCCGCGTGATTTCTTTGGAATTTTTAATATTTGAACAAAAAGCCAACGCCCGACGCATCGGCTCGGGGTCACTTGTGGACAAGGCATCGTCGCCAATAATCTGTTTGGACAACGCATTGATGCAGCCAATCAATTTGGAGACATCACTCGATTGTATTTCATTGTCGTCATTGGCCAACATTTTCTGCACCGCAGGCGATACATCGTTTTGGCTTAACGTCAAAACCAATACTTTATAATCCGTCAATAGTTTTTTAGCGACGGCTTCGCCAAATCCAATGCGGTAAATTTCATTGCCATATACTGAGGGGTCGTCCATTGACCACAAAGTTGCATTGTTTTGCGCCGCTTTATTGACCGAATCCTCACTGAACAAGCGCGGCGTTGCGGTCATGTACAACCGCTTTTTGGCTTTTATAAAATCATTGCTATGGACTTTCACAAAAGCCGATTCGTCAAAGTCCGTCAATTTAACGCCCGTCGTTCGGTGTGCTTCGTCGCATATAATCAAGTCAAAAGTGCCAAAAGGTTGAGCATTCGACGCCTGTTTATCCAACAAAACAGCTTGCGCTTTTTGAATAACGTCAATGGATTGATACGTAGAAAAGACAACGGTTAAGCCTTTTTTATCAAGATGTATGATTTTATCAAACTGTTTGACAATCTCGGCCACGGTCGTTGAGGCAGGTAAAGCCAAATCAACGGTGTTGAACCCGTTTGTATCTTCATTCTTACTTTTTTGCTTCGTAATTGCCGCATCCGAACAGATGCAAATAGCCTCAATCGGCTCACGCGCCTCCGCCGACCACTCACGCAGCGTTTGCCCCAACAACGCAATTGACGGCACAAGAAACAGTACAAGGCCGTTGCCTTTTGTTTCCTTTTCGGCAATATTGAGGGCCGTGTAAGTCTTGCCCGTTCCACAAGCCATGATGAGTTTACCACGGTCGTTAGACAAAAAGTGTTTGTGGGTTTTTTCGATTGCCAATTTTTGATGTTCAAACGGACTTTTTGTGGACAAACGGGCGGCTTTACCAAACGTCCCTTTCTCCAATTGTTCCCAATCCACGGGCGCATCGGCCAAACTGTGAAAATTGAGGCGCGAAACAGGCGGCTGTTGATTGCGGATTGTCTCCTCGGCATTGTCACCCCAACTTTTTCCCGTTGTGTCAATCCACAAACGATGCGTAAAACCAACCGTTTCAAAGGCATCGTTAGTGAATTTACGGCTCGATGTGGACAAAAACGAATCCACGGACGCTTTATCCATGCGGGTACGTTCTTGATAACACTTGCACTGAATGGCCCAATAATCGCCGTGTTTTGTCAAAGCGACCAAATCAATGCCCGTATCTTTTCCGCCGAAATCCTTACGGGCCGGAAAGTCATTCCACAACCAGACGTGTTTGAACAGGTCGGCGTATTGCGGGTCAGTTTGCAAGTAGGCTTGCATGAGGCGTTCAAATTTGTCTCCTTTATCGCGCTCGGAGAAAGCGTATTTTCTGAACTTGTCAAGAACCGTTTGGAAGGGCTTGGGCATGGTGTTTTTATTTATTTAAAAAGTGCTTTTGTTTATTGCGTGTGCAACGGATGAGGCTGCAAAGAAAGCAATTTTTTTGAATTTGAGGGCCAAAATACTGAGGGGGTCTAGTTTTTTGTCATTCAGAAAGAATCTCTAATCTAGTGTTTTATCTTGTACAATCGAGATTCCTTCTGAATGACAAATAAAAAAAACGTCGCCGAATTGCCTAGCAACTCGACGACGTTTTTTTTATTTTGTCATTCAGAAGGAAAAAGCCAACGTTCGGGGAACTTTCAAAGTTCCCCGAACGTCAACGATAAGCAATTACGCTTTTTCTACCAATTTTTTCTTCGCTTTTGAAGCCCCCTCAGTAACTTCCTCTTTGTACTCCGACAAATCGAGGTTTTTAGAGAAGTCCATCATAACGGGTGCTGCAATGAAAATTGACGAATATGTACCCGCCAATAGACCAACGAACAAGGCAAATGCAAAACCTTTAATCGCCGAACCACCGAACAAGAACAAGATAAACGTCACCATCAAAACCGTCAAAGACGTGATAATCGTACGGCTTAACGTCGAATTGATACCGTCATTGATGACTTGCGACATCGGTTTGTTCGTGTATTTACGCATATATTCACGAATACGGTCATAAACGATAACCGTATCGTTGATGGAGTAACCAATAATCGTCAACAAAGCTGCAATAAAATCTTGATTGATTTCCATTGACCAAGGCACAATGCCGTGGAACAACGTAAACAAAGAGACCGTAATCAAGGCATCATGCACCGCCGCAATGACGATACCGAGCGAATACTGCCAACGGTTGAAACGAATCAAAATGTACACGCCGATGATGAGAATACCGAAAATTGTTGTCCAAATCGAGCTAGTACGAATATCATCCGCAACGGCTGGGCCTACTTTTACAGAAGACTTGATGTGCGTTGTGCTGATGTCACCTGCTTTGAATTTCTTTTCATCCAAATTGCCACCCGCAACAGCATTAACGCCTTCAAATAATTTACTGACTACTTTATTTTGAACATCTGTTCCAGTTTCGTTCGTCAAATAAGACGTTGTAATATCAAACGTGTTGTCCGAGTTTACGGCTTTCACATTCGTTGATTGACCTTCAAAAGACTTGGCAAATGCTTGACGCAAGTCTTCTGGATTTATTTTTTTATCGAAAGCGACTTCAAATTTGTAACCGCCTAAGAAATCAACGCCAAATTCAAACGCAGGTTTGCGAACAATCGCGCTAACAATACCCGCACCAATGATGATAGCGGATACCAAATACGCTTTTTTACGCATTTTCATCCAGTCATAATTGATGTTTTTGAACGCGCCTTCACTGAATTTTGCGAAGAAACGAATGTCGTTGCCACGGCCAACCCACCAGTCAATAATCAAACGGCTTACCAAAACCGCCGTAAACAAGGTGAACATAACACCGACCGCGAGAACGAAACCAAAACCTTTAATGGGGCCTAAACCTTTCCAAATCAAGACCAATGAGGTCAAAAACGCCGTAACGTGGCCGTCAATAACCGCCGACATTGAGTGTTTGAAACCATCCGCAATCGCTTGCGCCATTGTTTTGCCTTCGGCCAATTCTTCACGAATACGCTCATAAATGATAACGTTCGCATCAACCGCCATACCCATTGTCAAAACGATACCCGCGATACCTGGCAGCGTCAAAACAGTGCCACGCGAGGTCAACATACCGATAATGAAAAACAAGTTTGCAAAAAGGGCAATGATAGAGATGATACCACCCGTTGAGTAGTAAACACCCATAAACAACATAATCGCCAAGAAAGAAATGCCCAAAGACCAAAAAGATGCCTTGATATTGGCCTCACCAAGCGATGGACCGACCGTGCTTTCTTGGATGATTTCTGCTTTTGCGGGTAATTTACCCACTTGCAAAATCGAAGCAAAATCTTGCGCTTCTTGTGCCGTATAGTTGCCCGTGATAGACGAGCGACCTTCCATGATTGGTCCGTTAACGGTTGGCGCACTCACCACCTCTTTATCCAAAACAATCGCCACCTCACGTTTATTATCTGCGGCACAAGCCGTTGTCAAAGCACCCCAAGCGGCTGCCCCTTGCGCATCCATTGTCAATGACACTTCGTAAGCCGCACTGCCTTTGTCACCCGTTTGAGCGCGGGCATCGGTTACACGTTCGCCATCGAGTGCAGGGCCGTCTTTACCAGCCGATTTTTTGACCGCATATAAAAGGTATTGATTCGTTGCCTTACCCGTTGGGTCTGGAATGGGGTCTTTTGACCAATAAAAAATAAGGTCGCGTGGGAATTTCGACGCAATTTGAGGTTGATCCAACATGGCACTAATTGCGCTGCGTTTATTTTTTTCTGCGACACCCATCACCGCAGGTGACATTTGGCCACCGTTTGGCGACAAAGCCGCGAAAAGTGGGCCAGCAACCGTGCTAGAAGACGTATCAGGCTTGGCATTGCCTGAAGAGTCAACCATACCTTTCGCCATTGCTTTCAACGTATTGTCTGCATCGGTCAAGGCTTGTGCGATGCCGTTGTCGCTTACGCGATAGACTTCCCAAAATTCGAGTTGTGCGGCTGATGTCAAAATATAACGAGCGCGTTCAGGGTTTTCGATGCCTGGCAATTCGACGACAATAATATCGCGGGCTTTGTCCAAGGAAATATTGGGTTGAACCACACCGAGTTTATCAATCCGTTGCGTTAAGCGTTTGTGCGTTTCCCCCACCGTTTCATTGGCCTTTGAGCGCATCAATGACTGGACTTGAGCGTCCGTAGATTCGATGTTGATTTGACCTTTCAACGACTCGTTGCGCGCAAAAATCTTGGCGAGTTGATCGTTACCAGCCAATTTTTTATATTCTTGAACGAAAAGCGAGATAAAATCACCTTGCTCTTTCGCTTGAATCGCTTTTGCATTGTCAAGTGCCTTCATGAAATTCGCATCTTGCGACTTGCCACTCAATGCAATGAGGAAGTCTTTAAGGTCAACTTGTAACAAAACACTCATACCACCCTTCAAATCGAGACCTAACGCGAGTTGTTTTCCTTTTAATTCTTGATACGTGTAGTTGCCTAAGACAGACGATTTAAAAATGGTTTCGCTCGACATAGAGTCCAAATAGGCGATTCGCGTGGTCTTTTCGACGGCCACTTTGTTTTCTGGCGAAGCCAACGCTGCTGCTGCTTGAGCGCGGGAGGCAGCGTCTTTTTCGACCTTGTTCGTCGGGATGTAGTACAGAAACTGGCTGGCGCAAACCAACAACAGCAACACGAGAAAAAACTGAATAATACCTTTCGCTTGCATTTTTGTAGCTTTTAAAATAAATAATTCGTGAAACAGACCCCCTCAGTATCCGATCGGTTGTGGCTGCTAAAGAGGGCTTTTGGTTGTCAATGTTTTTTAATGTTCGTAGATTTCGGTTATAAATTATTGATTACTAACGATTTACACAGCATTTTTTTGAACTTTATAAAAAAGTTTCCAAAAACGCTCGCAAATATAGATAATCTCTCCTCAAAACTATGCCTTTATTGCAATTTCAAATGCCTAATTTCAGATTTCAAATTAATCATTCACCCGATTCAGCCCCAACGCCTTCAACATCCAACGCGGCAACGCCTTTTCGGGCCGCCGTTTTGTCAGATTCAAATACCAACCAATTTTCTTCAAAATCGGCACTTTATGCGTTTCTACGAACTCAATCAACGTGCCGTCGGCGTCTTCGATGTACGCAAAACGACCCGCCGCCTCGCCCATATCGAACGAATTTGCAGAATCAACCGTAAAAGGATACCCCTCAGTATTCAAGCGATTTTTGAGTGCATCCATACCATTTATGTCAAAACACAAGTGAATAAACCCACATTCGCCCCAAAAACGGTTTTCAAACAAGCGTTTTGGAGTGCGGTCAAATGTCTGTACCAACTCAATTTCAGTCGCCCCCAAAAGCGGGGCAAATGCACCGAGTCGCGCTTGCGAATGCCGCAACAGCACCCGCGTACAAGGCGTGTTGCCGCTTGGCAGGGCTTTAAAATCGGGAAAAGCGTCCGTTTTTTCATAAACGACTTGGTCGTAGCCCATAATATCGCGGAACAAAGCCGTCGTTTTTTCCATATTTGTTGTGCCGAGAACGACGCCATAAACACCGCCCGTCGGCTTGCCTTGCTTCTGAAACCAGTTTTTAGCTTCCACAATTTGTAGCAAATTATTGTACGGGTCTTTGACCCAAAAATAGCGTTCAACCGCATCTGGCCCTGTTTCGACTTCGGTAGAAAGGACGTTTGCGCCTTTACTTTTGAAGTGTTCAAAAGCCTTATCAGCATTAAAACACTTGATTTTGACGGCAAAAATGCCTGTATCGCCCAATTGCGGCTCAACGGTGGGTTCAGTCGGGACGTGCTGCGTATGTTGCCAAATCTCAAAACCACCGCCGCCTTGCATATTCAACGCAAGGATTGCATGACGTTCACGCGGCTGTCCGCCCGTGTAAGGCAACATCAAAGCTGCCGTCGCTTTTTCATCAAAAACAGGCACATCTGCCCCTAACATTCGGCGATACCAATCCCATGTTTTATAAACATCTTTGCAGCCGAC
>JAYSRS010000501.1:0-3463 GCA_043720935.1 Saprospiraceae bacterium | reverse complement strand
AAATGGTGTTTTTGCGGCAAAAGATTTAGGAAATTTGCAAAATTTCCTAAATCTGACACCCCCTCAGTATTTTGCGACATAAAGCCGATAATTCCGTTTAATTTTTAATAAAAAGCACCGTTGTACCATAAAGCCGACAATTCCGAAGTTTTTTGATACTACTAAAATGTACTCAATCCCTTCTTAATTTTCGTGATTTAAAAACAAATTCTAATTCAATTTTCTTAATCAATAAATGTTGAACACTATGAGTTTTATCTCCAAAATGGCCGCGATGGCGATTCTTATTGCCAGCCAAATGACCCCCTCAGTAGCACAGCTACCCAATACCCAAGTTTACGCTTTCGACCTTGGGCGAGACGGTGCGGGCTTTACTTTTTTGAAGTGCAAAATGCTCACGGCCTTCAATCCTTATGGCTACAACAATCAGCCACAATGGGTCAACAACAACGAATTGTACCTCGCGGTGCAGTTTCCGAACGACACCAATCAGACGGATATTTGGTCGCTTTCGTTGATTAACAACGTGATTTTACGCGTAACGGCCACGCCAGAGTCGGAATATTCACCAACTTTGATGCCTGACCGCCGTTCGATTTCCTGCGTCCGCGTAGATGCGGGTCGCTCGCCGACGCAACGTCTGTGGACATACCCGCTTGACCGTTCTTCGACGGGTAAAGACTTGTTGTCGCTGCATCCAAACGTGGGGTATCACTGTTGGTTGTCTGACAAAAAACTTGCACTTTTCATGGTGGATGGGTCGAACAATTACCTCAAACTCGTCAATTCGGAAGACCAATCGTCGATTCAGTTGACAAGTGGCATCGGTCGGTCGTTGGCGCGCATGAATGATGGAAAATTGGCCTATATTCATAAGCAAACAGCGCAACAATGGTCTATCAAAACCCTCGACCCGCAGTCGTATTCGGGAACAGTGATTGCAGAAACATTGCCAGGAAGTGAGGACTTCGTGCTGTTGGGCGACGGCACTTTTTTGATGGGTCAAGGGTCGAAAATGTACGCATTGTACCCTGCTGACCCACAAAAAGAATGGCGTGAAGTGGCCGATTTGTCGCAATTTGGTATCATCAATATCAAGCGTTTGGCGGTCAGCCGCGAAGGCGATAGAATTGCAATTGTCAATGATATGACGAGAAGATAATTTCAAATTTAAAAATGTAATAATTTGATAATCAGTAGTTTGTAAACAAAAGCGTCGGCGAGTGTTAATCTCGACG
The DNA here is from genome assembly GCA_043720935.1 of Saprospiraceae bacterium. Lineage (GTDB taxonomy): Bacteria > Bacteroidota > Bacteroidia > Chitinophagales > Saprospiraceae > JAAFJT01. Next base: position 2,225 of record JAYSRS010000501.1, on the reverse strand, counting down.
ACGCTTTTGTTTACAAACTATACTACGTAATGGGTCACTGATTGGACTGATGCGACTGATTTGCACTGATTTTTAGTTTCCTTCTGAATGACAAAAAAAAATCAGTGTAAATCAGTCGCATCAGCCCAATCAGTGGCCCATAATCCGAAATCAATTTAGTGTTGTACAACAATTTTTTGTACCAAACTATTGAGCCCATTTTTAATCGACACCATATATATACCATTCGCCACGGTCGCCAAATCGAGATTCACGACCGAATCGGCGGCATAGTTTTCAGAGAACTGCGCCACGCGTCGCCCGTACATATCCGTGACCGTAATATCCGTCATTTTGTCCAATTCAATACCACCTTTGAACGTTAACCGCACTTGACCATTTGATGGATTCGGCGAAACATCAGCAAGAATCGTTTTACTCTTGACTTCAAAAGTCACGGAACGCGTCGGCGAGAAGTTAGATGCCCCGTCAAAGTCCTTGACTTTCAAGCGATAGTAAAAAACGGTCGCGGTACTGAGGGGTAGGCTTTTATCCAAAAACGTGTAAGATTGCGGGTCGTGTGAATGCCCATTTGCGGCAACGCTACCTACACTTTTGAAATTTTTACCATCCGTACTACGCTCAATATCAAACGTTTCTGTCCCATTTTCACTCGCCGTTGTCCACGACAAATGTGCGTCTGCCGTATTCGCTTTTTCTGCCGTAAACCGCACCAATTCGACAGGTACAACTGCCCCGCCACAACCGCCGTTAATCGGCACATTCGGCACAGCCGTATCGCCTAAAACGGCATTGGCATCCGTTGCCGACAAGCAGAACCAGCCTTGCAAAATGGATTGATAGATGGATTTAAAATCATATTGCATCGCCACTTGACTGTTCACCGTTGCCGCAGCAGGGATAATCGGGTTTGTACCAATCACGCGGCCCGCGATTTTTTTGCCAAAAACAAACATCGGTGCTGCCGTCCCGTGGTCAGTTCCCGCCGAACCGTTCGACATAATGCGCCGTCCAAATTCGGAGAAAGTCATGCCTACTACGCGGTCTTCAAGGCCCATTTGCGTCAAATCTGACTGAAAAGTGGCAATACTGTCGCTCAATTCTTTCAACAAATTGGCGTGAGTGCCTGTCTTTTTATCAGTCGAAATCACCTGCGTCGCGTGTGTATCGAAGCCGCCCATGCTGACCCAATAAACGCGGGTTTTCAAGCCGCCTTTGATAAGTCGGGCGACAATTTTTAATTGCGTCGGCAAATTTTGACCGCCAGTTGATGTCGGATAAGTCGCAATCGCATTCGTTCCCGCCGTCCACGCGTTGACGATGCGCGTTCCGTATTGGTTCGTGTAGGATTGTTGCTCGCGCAAAAAAGCGAGTTCCGTAGCGGCATTACCCGTTGGCAAACTCGTGTTTTGGTACGACAACAATTGCGTCAGCGAGCCATTAAAATTCGATGGAACGGTCTGTCCCGTGCTGATTTCGTAGCCTTGTAAGGCCAGCGAAGTGTTAGTCCCGATGCGAATACTGAGGGGGTCGGGCATGGCCACGGACGGATACGCATCGGGAAATCCCGGGAAGGCGTGTTCCAAATAGCGGCCAATCCAGCCCGTTGTCAAGGATTCATTGCTGGATGAACCCGTGTTGAAAATGTCCGTTGCGCGGAAATGCGAGAAGTTCGGACTGGCATAACTGACGCCTTGAATGACACTCAACTTACCTTCATCGAACAGCGTTTTCATTCCCGTCATCGAAGGGTGCAAACCCGTTTGCGTTGACCCCAACATCAAAGCCGATGTGTCGGGAACTAGGACGTTAGCACGTGCCGCCGCGAGGTTTGCGTATTGGTCTAAACCCAAAACGGTGTTCAGCCCGTCGTTGCCGCCGTTCATTTGAATAATGACCAAAACACGGTCAGATTCAGGGCCTAGCATCCCTAAAACCGCTTCATCTAAGCGCGAATGTGGCAAGGCGGCGGCGAATAATTGGTTAGAAAAAAATGGTACAACCGCCAACGGTGCGGCGGCTCTTATAAAATCTCTACGTTTCATTGCATTGTTGATTTAATAATGGAATTAAAATTAAAAATTGAAAGCCCCCTCAGTAGTACGTTTTATATATTTTAAGAATGATTACGCACTGTTTCTCGCTTCGCTCGAAAGGCGTGCGGGAAAGGGTTTTTAAGGGGCGACGTTGTTTTTTTGTTGAAAAATCGAAGATTTTTCAACAAA
>JAYSRS010000500.1:0-9977 GCA_043720935.1 Saprospiraceae bacterium | reverse complement strand
TTTTTCGACCCCCTCAGTATAAACGAGTGCTGATGCCTTGTCCTTGAATTTCCGAACCACCAAAACGCCAATTTCCGTTTCTGTACTCAAAAAGATGGAGCTGATGTTTAAGCCTTCGGTTCTAAAATACTTGCCGTTGAAATCCGACACGCCGATTTTAGCGTCTTCAATGTCCGCATTTTTCGATAAAATCACGATAACGTAGTGCAATTTATCCTCGCCGACCGTAAAACGCGTGGATAAATCGTCAACGCTCGCCGAATCAATATTTGGTTTTGGTGCTTCGTTAATCGGGCCGCCAAACTCCAAAATACGGAGAATTTCTTGCGCCCGTTTGTCTTCTTGCGACTCAGGAAACCGCGCAATCACATCTTTCAAAGCCGTTACATACGCCTCACGTCCCTTCAAACGTCCTAAACACATGGCATTTAACAAAGCAAATTTAGCTTTCAACGGATTGTTGACACCGTATTTTGTTTCGGCGGCGGGGATGCGTTCTTGAGCTTCCTTCACTTTTTCATCTTTGAACAGTGCATAAGTTGCGGCATAATACGCCTCTACGGTCATTTCATCTTTTTTCTTAATATCTTCCACATTTTTGAGCATACGGGCATACAAAGACGTGGGGTGTTTTTCAAGAATTTTATCCGCATATTCCTTCGCTTTAAGGGTATTTCTCAACTCATTATGTGCCAAATATAAATAATACCAATCCTCTACTTCATGCTTTGTCTTAGGAAAACGCTTCAAGTGGTTGTCGAGCGTTTCGATAGATTTTTGCTCATTTTTCAACTTATCATGGTATAAAGTACCCAATTGAAACGTCGCTTCATCAACTTTTTCTTGGGCAGCCTCTTTTTCGGCTTCCGTTTTTGGCACACCTTTTAGCAACTCGTTGACTTCTTTTGCACTCATTTCATTCGCCACAACGTCGTCTGCCGCCTTTGTAAATTCACCATTTGTACGCCGTGCACTTCTGTTCCAATTGTCCACATTTTTACGGTCAGTTCCCCATTTTTTATCAAATTCACGCTTACTCCGCTTCACATTTTCACGGTCGTAACCAAAGAAACGCGACAATTTAGCCGCTTCCGCAAGGTCAATATCCGAAATTTTACCGCCCGATACTGAGGGGCCTGCAAATTTCGGTTGACTAGCTGCCAATTGCGCTTTTTTAGCCCGAGCCGCCGCTTCGCGTTTTTCTTTATCAGTCATGTTTGAAATCCGCAACAAGCTGTCTTGTAATTTGATGACTTCAATATTTTTGGCCACGTCCAACAAATTCAACGCGTAAAGGGCTGCCGTCCCACGACGGGCGTCACTCGTTGCAAAAGTTGTGGACGCGCTGTCATAAAACGACTTGGCCACAACATAATGTTCCGCTTCATATTCCAAAGTCGCCATCAAAAAATAGGCTTCTGCTTTCTGTTGCGGATTGCGTGCAGGGGCAGCGAGCGACGCTTGAAGATACTCAATACATTTCGGTTTATCGTTCTTTTTCAAGGCAATTTGCGCCAAAGTGAAGTAAATTTGGCCACCATATTCCTCGTTTTTACTGTCTTTTCCCATTTTTAACAACTTAGCCGCAAGCTGTTCGCTTGTTGATTTATCGTCATTCAAAGCGATGCTCAAACGGGCGTTGAATTCCATTTCGTAGCTCGGATTGTATTTCAATACCTTGTCGAACATCTCAAAAGCCTGTGCATTATTGCCGCGTTGTTGATACACTTGCGCCAAAATATACGCCAAACGCCCTTTTTGTTTCTTCTTTTTCGACAACGACAAGGCTTTTTCAAGTGCAGGTATCGCTTCGTCATATTTCATTTGTTTCAAATACAAATGCGCCCTTGCGACCGCCGACATGGCCCGAATATCCTTAAACGTTTTTGGGTCGCGGTCGAGTTTATTCAACAACAACTCAGCATCTGAATAGCCCTGACGCTCCGTCAAAGTGCGTGCGTACCAAACCACACCTTCTTGATAGCAAGGGCGGTGACGGAACAAATAATTGTCGGGTTTGCCCTTAGGTTTGGCCAAAGCAGCGTTTTTCTCGTCTTCTTCTTTTTTCTTTTTATCGGCTGTTTCGCTTGTTTTAACGTCGTTTTTATTCGTTTTTTCGTCAATTTTAGCAATTTCCGTCTTTTTATCGTTCGGATACTGAGGGGCCTCTTTTTTCGGGTCAGCCACGACAGGCTCTTCTTTTTTATCCGTTTTTTTCGTGTCGCGGATGCGCTTACGCTCTGCCGCAGCCGCTTCGTTGGCTTTTCGACGGGCTTCGTTGCGCTCTTCGAGGCTCAATTTTTTATCTTTTTGTGTGTTTTTACGCGCTTCTTCTTCCTCTTTTTTAACGCGTGCCAACTCTTTTTCACGGTTTTCTTTCTCTTGAGCCGCTTCTTTTAGAGCCGTTTCCTTGGCTTTAGCTTTTTCCTTAGCCGTTTCTTCACGGATCTTTTGCAATTCCTTGGTTTTGGCGTCGCGCTCTTTTTTCTTTTCCTTTTGCTCTTTTTCACGCTCCTCTTTTTTCTCCTTAGCGGCGAGTTCGCGGTCGCGTTTGGTCTTCTTTTTCTTCAACGCAGGGTTGTATATTTCGGTCAAATAACCAAAAGTTTCCTCTGCCGATTCAAAATCGTGCTTCAAATATTGCGCTTTGCCCATCAACAAATAGCAATCATCCACCCAATGACTTGGGCGGTGATAGGTGGCCACGACGGCCACTTTTTCAGTCGCTTTGTCAAGGTCGGGCGCAGCTGACTGTGGATTGTCAACGGAGAGGGCAGGATAGACATCCAAAATTTTGTTAAAGTTATCAACGTGCGTTGCCTCCAACTTCTCGGTCGCGTCGCGCACCAATTCGTTGGCGTTGAAATAGCCGTTGTACTTCGATTGCAGGTTGTGAAAAAAGAGCGAAATGCCTTTCGCTTCACCTTTTTTACGTTGCGTGACGCAAGCAGCGAGCAAGGTCACCGCCGCCACGAGGGCCATGGATTTATAGAGATGTTTCAAAACGTTTACTGTTTTTGATTACGTTAATGTCGTTAAAAATGGTAGCACGACCCTCAGGTCGTGCATATATATACGTGTAGGTCATTACCTAAGTCGCGGATGTAACATGACCTTATGCGTTTGTAAAATTAGACGGAATCATCTGTTATTTATCGCAACTAATAAAATTGCTTTAAAATTATTGATAATCAATTAGTTACAACTTGACGCGGGTTTAAAACCCGCGTCGAGTTTGGGCTGCGATAATTAACCGATGATTCCGAAATTAAATTTTGCAAACCAATAAGGTATGTTACATTCGTAGTTAAGCCTATGATTCAATTAAAAATCTAAAAATCAAGCCTAAAAACCAAAGTTCTTCTACTTTTGCGTTTACAAACGCTTTTTTACTGAGGGGGCGTATTTTAGATTTCAAGAATTTCAAAAAAAATCAAGGGTATTCAATCCGAAACCCGAAATCTCACATCCGAAATCTCAAAATCCCTTATTGACTTTAAAACGGGCAAAAATATTTCTTTCCCGCTAAAATTTAACAAAAAATGTCCACTGAAAATAAACCAAGCCGATTTAAGGCATGGCTAGAGCGTGCAAAACACTTTTCGGCGCGTGATGTTGTCCACAGTATCGAAAATGGTTTTCGCCGTTCCCGCGCTTTTGTCGAAAAAGCCCGCGACACTTTTTATCGGCTCGTCATTCTCAACAATGAAACGTTTGAGGAGGTCGGTTCTTATAAATTATCCATTTTTAACTTTTATGTGGCCATGTCGGCCTTGTTTGTTGGCTTCACGATGCTCGGTATGTTGCTCATTGCGTTTACGCCGATGAAAAAACTCATCCCGGGCTACGGCGGTTATGGCTCGGAACGGGCGGTTTTTAACCTCTACGACAAAGTGGAAACGCTTGAAAAAAAGCAAAAAGCCAATGATATTTACATCAAACGCCTTAGTCAACGTTTGGTTGGTGACATTGAAACAGAAAAAGACGTGCCGAAACCGACAGCTTCGACTGTTCCCGACTCAAATATCAATACATCCCCTTCCGAAGAGGAGTTGCAAATCCGTGCGAGTGGCGGCGGCGATATTTTTCCGACTGATAATACCGACAACAAAGACGCCAAACCCGATGTGCAGGGCAAAGCTATACGTGTCGGCGGAAGAAATGACCGTTTGGAGAGTATGTTTTTGCAATCGCCCCTTGGTGGTGAGGTAATTTTGGGCTTTTCGTTGGATAAAAAGCATTTTGGCGTTGATATTTCGGCGCAAAAAAACACGGCTATCAAGGCAATTGCCGACGGTTTTGTCATTGCCTCGGACTGGACTTTGGAAACGGGCAACACAATTGCCGTGCAACACACGAATAATGTGGTGTCGTTTTATAAACACAATTCAAGCCTCTTGAAAAAAACAGGCGATAAAGTAAAAGTCGGTGAGGCTATTGCGATTATTGGTAATACAGGCGAGCATTCTTCGGGGCCGCATTTGCATTTTGAACTGTGGAAAGATGGAAAAGCGGTAAATCCGCAAGAGTATATACGTTTTTAAATCAAAATGTACAGGCGACTTTAGTCGCCTGATTTGTATATTCCGTGCGACTAAAGTTACCTATGCATTAAAAATACTGAGGGGCCTAATTTTGAATCTTTTTTAAGTTAACACGTCTAAAACTCATCGTTTAAAAGCATTAGAATTAAGGCAATTAAAAGTGTCTAAAATCGTTTTAAATGCTGTTTTCGTTATTAAAAAAATAATCAAACATAAAATTTTCATAAGTTATATGTTTGATTTGTAAATAAAATTAACGCAAGTGTTAATAAATGTAATTCATTGATAATCAATAATGAATGCTTAAAAATTGATACGTTTTCAGCAATTTTCGCTTTGAATTCTTTTACGGCGGCGTAGCTGCTTAATCTCGGTAATATTTAAACTTTACACCACTTTTTTACGCGGTGTAACCGCGAAACAAGCGGTTTTGCGGTTACACCGCATGGGAAGTCGGGCTTATAGGCTTGGTATTACCGCGATTTAGCAGCTACGCCGCAACCTAAAATCCCAAAGCGGAAATTGTTGATACGTTTTGAAGTTATTTCCTAATTGATTCAAAATAATCTAAACACTATTTAATTTGTATAATTGAAAGTGTAAATTATTCATCATTTATAATTCATCATTTTAAAAAAAAATCGTTTTAAATTAATTAAAGAAAATGAAAAATACCGTTTTAAAATTCAGCTTATTCCTATGCCTTTTTTCAGTGTCCATACTGAGGGGTCAAACGTCCACTAAAATTGTTGAAAAAGAAGTAAAAATTATCAAGACAAAGGAAGGCGGCAAAACGACGACGACCAAAACGACGACCAAAACTTCGGCAAAACCGACGGCAAAAAAAGCGACCACGAAGGCTAAAACCGTTATCGTGAAAACCAACGAAAATGTCGTTAAAGTGGGTACTGCACCCGCCACACCCGCACCGCCTGCACCGATAAAAGGAATGCCCGTGATGACTTTCGACATCAAATTGCATGATTTTGGCACAATAAAAATGGGCGACCAGCCGTCAATTACGTACAATTTTACCAATACGGGTGACATTCCACTCAATATTGACATCGTAACGGGTTGCGATTGTACGGAATTGGATTGGACGCGGACGGAAGTTGCGCCAGGTGGAAAAGGCTTTGTGTCGGCAAAATACAACAGCAACAAGGCTGAAGCGGAAGACCATAAAAAGCAATTGGAGAAATTTGTGGACATTATTTTGAAGCAAACGCACCCATCAAACGGCTATCCACTTGTCGAGTCATTGAAGTTTAAAGTGTTTATTGCAGATTAAATTTAGGCTGAATTTTGATTGTAAACAATTGATTTTAAATCAGTTACAATCCTCCAAGAGGCACAAACCCTTGGAGGATTTTTTTGTAAGAGGACTTATTGAATCTCTTGACACAACTCGACCAAAACGCCATTTGTTCCCTTCGGATGCAAAAAACAAACGAGTTTATTGTCCGCCCCGCGCTTCGGTTCAGCATTCAACAACACAAAACCTTCTCCTTCTAATCGGCGCATTTCGGCATGAATATCGGCCACGTCAAAAGCAATGTGGTGAATGCCCTCACCGCGTTTTTCAATGAATTTTGCAATCGGACTGTCTTCCCGCGTAGCTTCTAAAAGCTCGATTTTTGACGCGCCAATGCGAAAAAAACTTGTCAAAACGCCTTCCGTTGTCACTTCTTCAGTCTTGTAAGACGGCGTGCCAAGCAGTTTTTCAAAAATCAAATTACTTGCTTCAAGGCTGCGAACGGCGATGCCGATGTGTTCTATTTTTTCCATTTTTTTTAATGCTTTTTTTAATTTTTAGCAATTCCTGATGTGGGTTTTTCACGGCGGCGTAGCTGCCGAATCTTGGTAATATTTAAGCCATCAACTACTTTTTTTATGCGGTGTAACCGCGAAACAGTCGGTTTTGCGGTTACACCGCATAATTGGGCTTATTTGCTCAATGTTACCGAGATTTTGCAGCTACGCCGCAGTCGAGAATTCCACATTAGAAATTGCTGCTTTATACTGAGTAGATAGTCAATTTAATTCTGTCGGGTCAAACTCTTGGCGGGTTACAAACCCGCCAAGAGTTATGCAAAAAGCAAACCGACACTGTTAAATTGACTGACTACTGAGGGGGCGTAAAATTACGCCATTTTCTATTTTCTTATCCTTTTTTATATTCAACAATGAAGGAAATTATTTATTTTTGAAAAGAATATCTATTTGGCGATTCTAGAAATTAAGCAGTTTTATTTGCAAAATTAAATGGAATAGACTTAGATTTACATTTATTTCGAGGTAAACACTGTTTTTGAATACTATTAAAAGAAAACGTTATGATAACTCAACCCTATCCGTATGAGGAATTAATACCCAAAACGTATTACTATTTTAAAAGCATTGGCGAGAAAGGAAAAATTGTAAAAGTGGTTGCATTTTCTCGTAATGAAGATAATACCTGTAATTTGGGTTTTGGCGATTTAGGTAACGATGGGTTTATTGACGATTTAGTTGTGACTAATAATCAAGATGCACGAAAAGTGCTGAAAACAGTTGCTAAAATAGCGATTGATTTTTTGGTGCAAAACCCTACCGAAGTCCTTAAAATTGAACCCGTCGATTATCAACGAAAACAATTATACAACAATATTTTTCAAAGGTATTTTCAAGACATAAATACCCTTTTTAATATTTGGGGTATATTGAATGGTGAAGAAGAAGTTTATACACCGTTTAAATCTTATGACATTTTCAAAATTTCACTTAAAATTTAAAAATCATGGATAATAATGTAGCTACATCGGAAGAAATTTTGGCATCACCGAGTTTAGCACCTTGGCATGACGCTTTGATGTTGGTCAAAACGCGGAGCTTTGCGGAACTTTTTCCTAAAAAATATGAAATGAGTTTTGTAAGCATGGCACGGGAAAAGACATATAAACTGCTAAAAGAGCAACCGACATTGCCTCTGAAAGAAACTGCTACGTCCGTTTTGAGCGACTTTAAGACCGATATATCAAGTGAATTACTCTTGAAAATGACGCAAGCGATAATTGAACGGTGGGAAAAATCAGTTCAAACGGTACATCAAACCGAGGTTGAACTTGAAGCCGTTTGACAATTAGGCCGTTCATACCCCCCTCAGTATAACATGAATCATCCCGAATTTTCTAACAACGAAAATTCGGGGTTTTTTATGCCCCAGAATAGCGTCTAGTAATAAATTCACATCGAATTTTCATTGATTGCTTCGTGCCTCGCAACTAAAAGGCTTGTCATTGCGAGGAGGCACGACGAAGCAATCTTCAAGTTTCAGCAGGATTCTAAACTAGAAATAGGCGTTTTTCAGTCAATAGTCTGCTAAAATTTTGCAGATTGCTTCGTCGTGCCTCCTCGCAATGACAAGCCGCTTTATTAGAATTAGTGGATAAATTATAATGAATATAGGCTAAAAAGGGCTATTTGAGGGTATAAAAGATACTTAATTATCTTGTTAGAAAATTCGGGATGATTCATGTTTATCTTTCAATTAGTGCTAATCAGCGCAATCTGCGGAGGTACTTAATTCTACTTTGGCACTCTAAGATTTACGTCGAAAAAGGTAGCAACGGAGCTTGCTCCGTAAGGCGTAATCATTTAAAAATACGAACTAGTTTATGCCTTACGGAGCAAGCTCCGTTGCTGCCTTCTTTGAGTGCCAAAGTAGAATTTAAACCAATAAAAAAATAAAACCAAAATCATAATTTAGAAATAACGAGCATGATTTTATAGTTTTGCCCAAATCTTTTCAAAATCGAAAACTAAAAGCCTAACTTATTGAAAATCAAAATTTTAGATATGAAAAATCGCCTCTTGACCGCCGTTGCCGTTGCCGTAATTGCTTTGCTAGGCAATGCCTGTGTGCCACCTGAATACAACCGTGAGAAATACGACGGCATTGCCATTGACTTTGCCGATAAGCAAGTGCAGGACATTTACAACCTTCTCTCACGGCAATCGGGCGACACGCTGATGCGCTATTTGAGCCATGCAAACCCGACGTATCGCTACCTCGCAGCAACGGCTTTGGGTTCGCTAAAAGACCGAAAATCGGTGGATTCACTCGCTCTTTTGCTCAAAGATGAGTTCGTGGACGTGCGGACGGCGGCAGCTTTTTCGCTCGGTCAAATCGGCGATGTTCGGGCAGAATCCATGTTGTTAGCGGCTTACGACCGCCGCGACACGACGGGCAATTTTTCAAAATTCAACGGGGCGATACTCGAAGCCGTCGGTAAATGCGGTTCGATTGCACGCTTGTCAGATTTATGCAATATTTCAACGTTTAAATTGACCGATACCGTCTTGTTAGAAGGTCAGATGTATGGCATTTTTCGATATGGACTGCGCGATACATTTAGTGCCGAAAGCATTAAAAAAATGGTCAATTCGGTCGAAAACAAGCGATTTCCACGCTCCGTTCGTTTGATTGCGGCCAATTATCTCGCCCGTTTGAAAACAAAATATGACACATCGGCGACGAATCCGATAAGTCAAATGGTGCTAAACGAAAGTGATGTGGACATCAGAATGGCACTCGCAAAAGCATTGGGAAAAGCGGCGATTCCCCCCCCTATCTTCCCCGTTTTGGAGAGTTTATACCGTCAAGAGATTGACCCACGCGTGAAAATCAACCTCCTCGCGGGTCTCAATGATTTTGATTATCGGTTGACGCAACCCTTGATTTTGATGGCTTTGAAGGATAAAAATCCGCAAGTTGCCCGTGCGGCGGCTCAATATTGCGTCGCAAACGGTGCGCCTTACGACGCTCAATTGTATAAAAATACATCAGCCGATAGGGAGCTTGCCCCGACAACGCGCCGTATTTTGCAAGGGGCTGCACTCAAACATTTGACGTTTTATCCGCGCACCCGCGACTCACTCAACAATGCGATGATTGCGGCTTATCGGGCGTCGGGAACGCCTTACGAAAAGGCCGAAATACTGAGGGGCCTCTCAAATTTTAGTTTTAACTACCCGATGCTTCTTGAAGAAGCCTTGAACTCGACAAACGCGGCGGTTGTGCGCTCGACCGCGACGGAGTGTTTGGCCAAAATAACAACCGCACCCGATTTTTATCGGCAGTTTAAAAACTATACGATTGGCGTTAAAAACCAACTCAAAACGGCTTTGTTCCAATGTATGCGGACAGCCGACGCGGGTGTGGCGGCAATTGCTGCGGAGGCGATAGTCAATCCGAAAGCTGAATACAAGTTGCCACTGCTAAAAGATTCAATACCAGTGATTTATGAAGTGATGCAGCGTCTAAAATTGCCTGAACAATTGGAAACTTACGACGCTCTATACAAAGCAATTTTGGTCATTGACCCCGCAACGGATATAAAAAAGAAGAAATTTAATACGCCACGTTCGATTGATTTTATGACCCTCCAAAAT
>JAYSRS010000499.1:0-3478 GCA_043720935.1 Saprospiraceae bacterium | reverse complement strand
CCGTAGAAGTGCTGTGAATTGAAGCCCCCAACTTAAAAGTTGGGGTTAGTCATACTTGTAAAAGATAAAATCTATTGCTGTCTAAAAAGAAAAGTCTCTTAAAAACTACCCTTTTTTTCTGCAATCGAAGAACGACTTTAAATTATTGTGCAGACGTTTCCGAGCGCGCCAAAGTAGAATGTAAAAATTCGGATGCAATGATAAAGCGGCGTTTGTTGGTTTCGTAGGGATTGGTTGAAAATTGGAAAGAATTGTGTATCTTTGTTTTAATATACGGAATTATCGGCTTTATGGTACAAACCTATTTTCTAGTAAAATCTTAATACGTAAAGCGTTGATTACCAACATTTAAGAAATATTAAAGATTTCGTAAATGTTACGCCGTACCATAAAGCAGATAATTCTGTTAATATATGTGTAAAATATCATTTTTTCTCATAATAAAATAAAAATCATGGCAAAGAATATCGCTGTTAATTGGACAACGGGAAGGATCGTTCAGGCATTCAAAATAAAGAGAATATATTATGATTTTTCACTTTTAGAAGATTGGTTAAAGGTAGAAAACAATCTTAATGAAACCGAGATTCAGATGCTCGAACATCGGCGTGATAACCTTTTGCGTCGGGTCAATTCATGGAATGAGGAAACACTCAAAATGAAATTCATTGCGTTCATTTTGGACATGGTTCAGTACGATTCTGCGGAGTGGGAAGGTGTGTTTGAAACGGAAATATCGGCCACAATTGAAGGACACCCGTTGAAAGTGATTACCGATTTTACGGTTGCCAAAGTAACAGAAGACTTAATTGAACGGCCTTATTTTTATTTTCACGAATACAAAGCAAAGAAAAAATCAAAAGACCCGATTGCCCAAGTTCTGTTAGCGATGCTGATTGCCCAAGAACAAAATCAAGATGGTAAACCGATTTACGGCTGTCATGTCATTGGCGAACAATGGTATTTTATGGTCATGCAAGGCCGTGAATATGCGATTGCCAACGGTTTAGACTCAACAGAAAAGACTGATTTACAAAGAATTTTATTGATTTTAAGGAAATTTAAGCATATTTTGTTGACAGAATTGGCGATTTGATTGATTTTAATACCCCTCAACATCACCCTTCCAATTCCATCGTTGCCAATTCCCAATTGTTCATTTCTGTTTCCAATTGACGCTTCAAATCGGCGTGTTTTGACAACGTTTTATTAGAATCTTTCGATGTATAAAAATCAGTGGCCGACATTATTTTTTCTACGTCGGCAATTTGTTTTTCTACATCGGCAATGCGTTTTTCGCTGTTTTGAATCGCCTTTTCGATGCGTTTTTTATCCGAATCTGACTTTTGAGACGTTGAATTTTGGCTTTTTACTGAGGGGCCTCCTGTCGCGGCTTTTTCAGTGGGCAACTTCAATTCGACGTCGCGCATATTGTCCAAATCGCGTTTTTCAAGGAAATAATTGATGTCGCCGAGGTATTCGTAGAGTTTTTTATCTCTAAATTCGATGGTGCGGTCGGCCAAACCTTCCAAAAATTCACGGTCGTGACTGACCACGATTAAAGTCCCGTCGTATTGCATCAAGGCTTCTTTCAAGACCTCTTTTGAAATCATGTCCAAGTGATTTGTCGGTTCATCGAGCAACAACAAATTAAAAGGCCGCAACAACAAACACGCTAAGGCCAAACGCGCCCGTTCGCCACCACTCAACACCGATACTTTTTTGTCTTGGTCTTCGCCCGTGAACATAAATGCGCCTAGAATTGACCGAAGCCGCGTCCGCATTTCAGGCGGTGTGTGCATTTCCATTGTTTCCAAAAGTGTCATTGTCGGGTACAAAGCCTCCGCTTGATTTTGCGCGTAATAACCCACTTGAACATTGTGACCCAATTGATAACCCCCCTCAGTATAATCAACGTCGCCAATCAAAATTTTGGCTAAAGTTGACTTTCCTTGACCATTTTGACCAACAAAAGCGACGCGTTCACCTCTATCTAACTTCAAAGCGACTTTTTCCAAAACTTGCAAACTGCCATAATTTTTACTCAAATCCGTTGCTTCCACCACCACTTGACCGCTTCGTGGTGCAGGCGCAAATTTGATGTTCATCGCCTTCACATTTTCGTCGTCTAACTCAATACGGTCAACTTTATCAAGCTGCTTTTGCATACTTTGCGCCATGCTCGTTTTGGTCGCTTTGGCCATAAAACGGTTGATGGTTTTCTCGCGTTGTGCAATCATTTTTTGCTGATTGTCGTAGGCATTTTGCAATAAACCACGGCGTTCTGCGCGCATTTCGACGTATGTAGAGTAATTTGCCTTGTAATCGTAGAGTTTGCCCATCTCTACCTCAATCGTTCTTTTTGTAATATTATCCAAGAATTGTTTATCATGGGAAATCAACACAACAGCGCCTGAGTAGTCCACCAAAAACTTTTCCAACCAAATAATAGATTCAATATCCAAGTGATTTGTCGGCTCATCGAGCAACAAATAATCGGGCCGTTGCAACAACATTTTCGCCAATTCGACCCGCATCTGCCAACCGCCACTGAACTCTTCCGTCGGCCTGTCCATATCACTAGATTTGAAGCCCAAACCCTTCAAAATTCGCTCAGCATCGGCCTGTGCCGTTTCGCCACCGAGCAAATGAAAACGCTCTGAGGCATCACTTACTTCGTGAATTAAATCCATATAACTGTCCGTCTCGTAATCCGTTCGCTCGCCTAATTGATGGTTCAATTCTTCCACCCGTTTTTCTAAATTCCGCACTTCATCGAAGGCCGACAAGGCTTCTTGCATCACGGTTTTACCCTTCGGCAAGGTCATATCTTGGTGCAAAAAGCCAATTGTTGCCTCATTCGGCTTCGCAATTGAGCCACCGCCGTTTGGTTTGGAGTAATCCGCAATGATTTTCATCAAAGTTGATTTACCTGCGCCGTTGCGGCCTACGAGGCCAATGCGGTCGCGCTCGCCAATCGTAAAATTGACACTATCAAGGAGGACACGTTCGCCAAAATTGACGTTCACATTTATTACTGAAATCATAATTTTGAATTTGTTAGCCGTTCGTTACGTTTTCAAATTGGGCAATTTTTTAAAAATTGTCTAATTTAAAACACCCTAACAAAAAGCATTTTTGAATTTTCGCCGCAAAACT
Source organism: Saprospiraceae bacterium (assembly GCA_043720935.1). GTDB lineage: Bacteria > Bacteroidota > Bacteroidia > Chitinophagales > Saprospiraceae > JAAFJT01. Next base: position 319 of record JAYSRS010000499.1, on the reverse strand, counting down.
ATAAAATTTTCTGACGTTTGGGCAGATATTTTAAAGAAATGAGCTGTATTTTCTAAGGAAAGGCTTTTGCAACGTTTTTTACTGAGGGGTATCTACGCTGTCGTTTTTCTTTTATGCGTAAACAAACATAAATCATTTTGAATTTTCTAACAACGACAATTCGTTTTTTTTGTATTATTTACTTAAAAATTGACGGTATTTTGTTGTCGAACGACGGCGTTAGAGTCGAGCGTTGATAGGTTACGTTGGTCTGGATGCGGCGTAGCTGCAAAATCTCGGTAATGTTTACTTCAAACTAAATTTTACCATGCGGTGTAAC
>JAYSRS010000498.1:0-9993 GCA_043720935.1 Saprospiraceae bacterium | reverse complement strand
ATAGTCAATGGATTGATAACATTTGAGAAATTTTTTAAATTTCTTAAATGTGTGCAAACTGTAAAATGATAAATGAAACATCCCAAAATTTTTAAGATTTCGTCAATCTGAACACCCCTCAGTATTTTTACTAACAAAAGCCTAAAACGATTGTTCAAATATACGCTTACATTTCAAATCACTTATTTAAACTGCCACGCGCCATACAATTGCAATTGCCACAAACCCCCATCTCGCGGCTCAAATTTTTTATTCAACGGATAGCCAATTCGCAAGCCGAGCGTCGGGCGTTGCTTTTGCGCGTTGATGTTCAAATCGCCGAATAGCTGCAAATCTGTATAATCTGCAAATTGGGCATTAAGCCCTTTTTTCGTATTCAGCGCAATGTGGGCACTCAAACCAAGGCCCATGCCGAAAAAACCGCCTTTGGTATTGCGTCGAATCTGTTGAGATACGCGAATTGGTCGGCCTTTGAGCAAATTATTACCATCTTTCCATTCTTGTTCGTTAAAGGAGACACCCAATTCTGTCGGAAAATAGACACCAAAAGGGTACAAACGCGACACGACTAAGCCAATTTCGTAGTTTTCACCGCTTTTAAAGTGCATCTGCTTATCAGGTAACAACATATTTGCAGCCAATCTAAGACTCACGCGCAACTGTTTTTTGAGCCGCACCCGCTCGCTATTCGTCGGCGTAATCGCATTGTCAAACCCGATAAATGCTTCTGAAACATAGTTTTTATGGGGTTTTTGGGCGTGTAAATAATACGTAATTGAGCCGTGCCGCAGTTTATTGCTGCATGGGTCGTCTTTTACCACCGTTGACATTCCTTTTAATTGAATATTTTTAAAAACGAATACGAGAGAGTCTTTATTTTTTTGATTGTCGAGATACGATACATCAAGGCAGCCTTTTTGCGCCTCATTTTGGCATATCGGGAAGTCGCTTTGAAGCTGCGGAATACCGATGTCTTTGCCATAATCGTAGGCAATCACCCCTTCGCTTTTCTTAAATGTCATGCCTTTCGGTACGCTGACCGCTACGCGCACGTTTTGAGCAGGTGCACGGCCCATATTTTCAAAACGCACCCTATATTTTATCGGGATTTCGACCTTGCCTTCAAATTCCCGAAACAGAATTTGCCCGCGTTCTACTTGCATATCGTTGGGGTCGTGCGCGGTGTTTTTTATGAACTCAATCATCTGCGACTGACCGTTGAGCGTTGCTGTAAATTGCGTCAATTGGCCGTCGCCCGTCATGTTTTTACTTGCTTTCAAGGGAATAAACACCTTCTGACCCGCCAAAACAGACAAGGTATTGTTGTTGAGGTCAATCCGTTTGCCGTTAACCGTTGTTTCTCCAAGTATAATAAAATCGCTATTATTATAATTGAGTTTTAATTCTCCTTTGTTCGGAACGTAGGCAACAAGGCAAAATTCTTCGTCTTTCTTGACGTTCCTTTTCTCTTGATTTTGACCTTTTTTTACCTCTTTGTCGAAGCTACATTCGAGCAAAAAAGTTGAAAATACTGAGGGGCCTACTTGTCCACTTTTACCCGCTACTTTTAGCGTTCTTGACCACATCGGATGCGGTTCGCGGTCGGAATAATAGATGCCGACGAAGGCCCGAACGGTATAATCACCGCCATATTTATACGTGTGTTTAATGTTTTCGCCGCGATAATGCGCGCCGTCGCCCATATCCCAAAAGATGACAAAACCCGCATTTGCACCCGCCGAAGTCGCTTTTCCGCGCAAATAATCGGTAACACCCGCCGCATTTTTGACCTTAAAACTGTACGTTGATTTGCCGATAGAACGCACGTCGAAGTCAATCGGTTTGTTGCCACTTTGGGCGTAAATAGGGTGGGAGATAGCCAAAAAAGCCATAAGAAATAAGAAGGAAATCGAAAATTTGTCCCTGTTTTTCATTGGAGTGTGTTGTTTTTTGAATTAAGAAAAAATAGACTTTGATTGTTTTACAGTGGTTTTAGACGTGATACATTCTAAAAAACGAAGGTATCAAGACATCTTTAAGCATTGGGGTACTAATTTATGTCGTAAAGTTACACTTTCAGATTTTAAAAGTGTACAAAAAAAATATCTTTTTATCTTGAAATATCCTTTAAAAAGCTTAAAACGCTTGAAAAGATAGGGCTTAGTTGCTAAATGGACAAAAAAAACGTTACGAAAGTTTGAACCTTCGTAACGTTGTGAATCAATAACTTATGACATTTCTAAATTCTGAATAAGGCGCGAAGAAACTGCACGGCTCAATTACTAGGCTTCTGCGGCTTCGGCGGCTGTGTTGACGCGGGTTTTCCCGAACTTGGCGGTGGTGGCGGCGGCAACATAGATTTTCCAGAAGTGGTTGGCGGTGCGGGTTTAGCCGTCGGCGTTGTCTTTACTTCGGGTTTTGTTGTGGGTATTGTCGCGGCTGTTTTATCGGGTTGCGGCGCGTTGTTATTAGGGCTGCCGTTTGTCTTATCGCGCAAGTCATTAGGGTCTTGCTGCGGCATTGTACCTTCCGTTTTTTCACCAAAAAAACCATCGGGATAAACAATGCCCGTGGAGTCAATGACTTCTTCTTCCAATTCGCCTGGCGCGTAAATGTGTGGTTCACATTCCATCGAATCCTTAATCCATTTGGCAGGTTCGGGGAATTTTTCCGCTTTTAAAGCCGCATACTGAGGGATTTTATAGACTTTTTGAAGGAACAAACCACAAATCGGCAACGCCGATGCTGCGCCTTGTCCCGAGTTCATATCTCTAAAACGTACCGCAGGTGTCATGCCACCGACCCACGCACCGCAGACAATATTGGGCGTAAAACACATAAACCAGCCATCGGCTTGGCTTTGCGTCGTCCCCGTTTTGCCCGCAATATCGTTCGTAATGCCGTATTTATAGTTCAATCTGCTTGCCGTACCGTCACTCACAACTGAGCGCATCATTTTGGTCATCATGTCCGCATGGTCTGTTGACAACACTTGTGGCCAAGCATTTGGGTTGTTGGTTTTTGTAAAATCAACAACCACTTTGCCGTCTCGCGTCACGACTTTCAGAACCGCAACGGGGTCGGGACGCTTGCCTCGGGCGGCAAACGTACCATACACTTTCATCATATCAAACAGCGAAATATCGGCAGTTCCAAGGGCAATTGACAAATCGCGCTGCAATTCGTTGGTAACGCCCATCGCTTTGGCCAATTCGCGTACGGGGTCAATGCCGACGCGGTAAATCAAATTGGCGGTAACGACATTCACGGAGTTGGTCAATGCGCCTTCCAAAGAATACGAACCCGAATAGCTGCCGTCTGAATTGTGAGGCGTCCAATATTTCTCTTTCTCTTTTTCCTCTACGTCCCAACCACTTTTTGTGGTGTAGTCTTCGCCGTAAGCTGTAAATTTATTGGACACGTATTCGCAAGGCCGAATGCCCTTTTGAATGGCTTTTGTATAGACAATCGGCTTAAAAGTTGAGCCAACTTGACGCCGTGCGCGCACGTGGTCGTATTGAAAAAAGTTAAAATCAGTCCCGCCAACCCACGCTTTTATCATGCCCGTTTTAGGGTCAGAGGCCATAAAACCTGTATTCAATTGACGGAAATAATATTTTATCGAATCCAAAGGCGTCATAACCCGTTCATCCTCAGCAGGTTGTCCATTTTCCCACATAAAAATCGTCATGGAGATTTTAGCCGTTTTGAAATGCTGAATGATGGCCGCTTCTTTTTTTCCTTCATTAGCCATACGTTTCCAACGGTCAGAATTGCGCATCGCATCGTCGAGCCAACGGTCATCGCCCCACCATTTTTCGCCACTCCAAGCGTTGTCAAATTGACGTTGCAGCTCGTTCATGCGCTCCGTGACGGCTTCTTCGGCGAGCAATTGCATTTTAGAATCAATCGAGCCGTAAATCTTCAAACCGTCTTTATAAATATCGTAAGGCGTACCGTCTTCTTTTTTGTAAGGTTCAAGCATTTTCGGCAGGATTGTCCGCAAGTAATCTTTGAAATACGAGGCCATCGCATCGCGGTTCAAAACGGGTTGATAATCCAGTTTTATGCTGTCTTTTTTAAGTAATTCGTAGGTTTTTTTATCCATTTTGCCATTTTCTACCAAATTGGACAACACTTCGTTGCGCCGTTTAAAACTGCTTTGTGGATTGCGACGTGGGTTGTATTTCGTATTTAATTGCAACATACCAATCAAAACCGCGCCTTCTTCGACCTTCAAATTTTTCGCTGATTTATTGAAAAAACGCTTCGCCGCCATTTCAATTCCGAACACATTGCCACCAAAAGGAACCGTATTTAAGTAAAATGCCAACAAGTTTTTCTTATCATAAGCCCGTTCCAAACGCCGTGCAATGAGCATTTCACGCACTTTATTGATGGCTGTTGAGAACATGAAAAAGGGTTTGCGGCCATAGACGTTTTTCGCCAATTGTTGTGACAACGTTGAGCCGCCGCCGCTTCTTTCATCCCCCCTCAGTATAGAATAGTAAAAAACACGCCCCAAAGCCCTAAAATCCACGCCCGTATGTTCCCAATACCGCTTGTCTTCGGTCGAAACGAGGGCATCAACCGTATGCGTCGGGATGGCCTCAAACGCAATATCTTTTCGATTTTCTTTATAAAATTTGCCAATTAACACGCTGTCTGCGGTATAAACTTCGGAGGTATTGAGGGTTTGGAGTTCTTTTAGTTCTTCAACCGTTGGGATTTCACCGAACAAACCGATGGCAAAAATGAAGTAAAAAATGTAGAGACCCACCGCCACTTTCGTCCCACGTCGAATCCACGTCGCCGCTGTCGGGTGTTTGAAATAAAACGCCGCCCATTGCGCGTCAAACCGTTCTTTCCACGGGCGCAACGGCTCGGCGAGCGGTGCAAACCATTCAGAGAGCTTTTTTTGTACAGGCGCGAGCCTTATACTGAGGGGTTCGGAAATGCGGGTTTTCCAGAAGTTCTTAACGCTATCGAGCATATTTTGAGTGATTTTTTCAGATTCATAGGTTTAAAATGTCTAATATCATCTATTAGTAATTTACCGCTCATCCCCGAAGGGAATTTATGTTTATAGCAAAATAACAAGGCAGCATTCCAAAATCCCGAAGGGATTGTATGTAAAAACAGCACATTAACATACAATTCCTTCGGGATTTAAGACCTTTTTGCAGCGAATTTCTATAAACATAAATTTCCTTCAGGAATGAGCCATAACTTATCAATAAGCAATGCGATACATCTGAAAACCCCTTTGAGAAGCGGCAAATTTAGAATTTAAAACTAGAACGTATTTAGAAACGATAAAATTTTGACGCGTTTGTTTTTTTGATGCATTATTTTTTCTAGTGTTTTACTGAGAAACAAAAGGTTTTTTCTAAGAAAAAACGCCATTTTTTGCTTGATTTTAAGCAAAAAATGGCGTTTATACTGAGGGGGTACTTTTACGTCAATAGGTGGTCAAATTTATTTAGAAGAACTCTCCAAGGGTTACAAACCCTTGGAGAGTTCTTCTAAATAATTGTGTCAAAGTATTTAACTTTAAAATTTATTACTTGACATCAATCGTTTTGTCATTACAAACCACCGTAAAACCCGACCGTACTTTATACCGTTTTTGGGTTTGAACGGCGTCATTAACGGTCACTTTACCCTTCGTAATCGCCGCATCCGCTTCCCAAGCAGAATGCACAACGCCAACGGTTTTCAACAAAATATTCAATTCGACAAACTCATGTCCATCCAACTCGTATTCGAACTCAAATTGCTCTTTATTTTTCATTGTTTCTACTTTTTAATGTGATGATTTTTTAACTACTGATGGGCTTAATGTAATGCAAAGTTAAACAAAAACCTTGAAAATTAACATTTTTTGGGCTTTTTAAGAAAAACCTAACGCGGGTTTCAAACCCGCGTTAGGTTGATTGGTTTCAAACCCGCGTTAGGTTGACTGGTTTCAAACCCGCGTTAGGTTGACTATCACAAATCAAAACATTAAAACCTTTTCTTCTCCCATTTCTGAATAATGGATGGAGAAACGATGCGTTTTGAGATGTCCTTCTAACTGAGCATAATCAACCCCGTTTGTCCAACGTGTATTAATGTGTTCGTCGCTTGTTTCTTTAAAGGCGACACTTCCTAGAAACGCTTTTGACGTATTTCTCAAACGAATGAGGGTCAATTGATTGGCAACGACGTCCGTTTTTAGCGCAGTTTTAATCGTGTCTAAATGCAACGTCGTTCTGTTGATTTCCTTGTGTCCGTCCGCACCCGCCTTGTGGTACGCCATACTACTATACAGAGGGGCTTTCCCTCTAAACGCCGTCAAAAAGGGTGTCTAAATCAATCACCCTGTCCACCAAACCCAAACTATGTGCGTTAGGCCGAATGCCATAAGTGGCAATGATGGTCATAAAAACGTGTTTTTTAGTCTTACTTATCCGTCTGAAAGCAGCCATTTTTTCTCTCGAATCAACGGCGTCGGCCTTGTCTAGTTGCCACGTTTCGTTGTAGAATTTTATTTCAAAAAGGTTGATAATTTGGTCTTTTCTGGCAATCAACATATCAATTTGCATTCCTTGCTCAGTGTCGTTGCCTCTAAAAATGAGGGATGATGCCTCGGCGTAGATGCCGGAAATGCCCAAAGCCTTTTTTATTTGGTCAAGATGTTTGAAACAAAGGCTCTCGAAAGCGAAGCCACTCCAACTTTTGAACAGTTGGGTTTGGCTGATGTCTTGCCAAATATTTTTACCTTGCTGTTTGTGATTTTCAATAAAATGAAGATAAAACAAGGAATATTCGTCGGTAAGGCGGTACAGAATCTCTTTTTTTGTTTTGCCAAAAGGATAATACGGCGTGACAAAGCCCGAGCTAATGAGTTCCTCAATTGCTAAAGTTGTGTTGCCGCCGTTTGGCAAACGGCTGATGTCAAGCAGTTCTTGACGGCTCAATCCTTTCCATTTTTGCGACAAAGCACGAGCCAGAATGAGCATTTGAAAGGCATCGAGCCAATTACGCGGACGCAATTTAGCTTTGCCGTTGTAAAAAGTCGTGTTGATGCGAAAAGCAAAGCTTTGCAACTGCTCGGAAAGTGGGGCATTTTGTACACCTGTCACCTCGAAATCGAGTTGTTCGGCATAGGCAATTTTCACCAAAGATGTTTTGCCGACCCGCCGCCGACCAATCACGGCTACCATTTCAGCCTCGTTTGAGGCAAGCGCATTGTGCAGAATAGCTTGTTCTTTTTCTCGTCCGATAAAGCTATTTTTCATTTTTCTTTAATTTACATAAATAATTGATTGTCAAAAACTTAAAGATGAAAAACCTTTATTACTGGCTAAATCTCTTTGTTTTTATGAGATTTAGCCCACAATAAAGGCATTTTTTTTATTTTTTTGAAAAATACGGAGGGAGGATGCTATCAATTTGGTACAAAAAACTAATCTTCTTCTTCCACCTCACGCTTCACAGGAAACACCGACCTTTTGTTTTCTATCACTTCCGCAAACGTCAATTGTTTTTTTATGAAATATCGCCAAACAATTGACCCCCTCAGTATGCCCGACTCATTGGGCGGCGCAATGCGCTCTTTTTCAATGAGTTGTGTCGTTTTTATTCGTTTTGACATTAAAGAAAAAAGACTGCCGTGGAAGCTAAAATGGGCTTTCAAAACCGACATAAAATGCGCGCCTTTTTTCTCCGATAAGAATTTAAAAGCCGCCACGCCGTCTAAAATCATTCTGAAAGGTAGTAGCCAAAGCAGTTTCAAAGCCGATTCATTTTTAAAAATCAGAAAGAGGTTATTTCTAAAATTCAAGTAGGTTTTTCGAGGACTGAGATAATCCATTGTGCCGCCGCCGACGTGTCGAACGCTGCCTTTTGGTTGAACAATGACCTTGAAACCTGCCCTTTTGACGCGCCAACAAAAGTCAATTTCTTCCATGTGAGCCCAAAAATCGGCATCAAAACCGCCGAAACGGTGCCAAATCGGGGCTTTTACGACCATTGCTGCACCCGATGCCCAAAAAATTTCTTCGACGGCATCGTACTGTTTTTTATCTTTTTCGACCAAATCGAACACCCGACCTCGGGCAAAAGGATAGCCCAAAGTGTCCATCCAACCACCTGCTGCACCTGCGTATTCAAATCGGCGTTTTTTAGCATAACTCAAAATTTTAGGTTGGGCAACGGCAATAGACGCGTCGGATTCCATCGTCGTGATAATCGGCGACAACCAACCTTGCGAGGTGCGGCAATCGGAGTTCAACAACACGTAATAATCGTAGCCATCTGGATTTTCACGGCTTCGAGGACGCAATTTTTCGTGCTGCATCGCCACATTGTAGCCTTTGGCGAAGCCATAATTTTGTTTCAAATCAATCACTCTAATTCTGTCGATGCCCATCGTGGCGGGAATGCCATCGAGATTAAAATTTCTAATCGTTTCAATGCTGTTGTCGGTTGACCCATTGTCGGCGACAAAAATATCCATATTCCCGTAGCGCGAACCGCAAACGGAGGGTAAAAATTGCAATAAATACTGAGGGGTATTCCAATTCAAAATGACGATGGCCACTTTCGGAAAGACTTGATTTTCAAAGGTTTGTAAGACATTTCGGCTCTCACGTTCATCATCTGCAAGCTGCACGACGAGGCTTTCGAGGCTGTCAAAAAAGCGGTCGGGGCGTAAAAAATCAATCAATTCGACGGACATTTTTTTATCATAAATATCCTCATGGAAATCAAAAATATTGACTTCAATCGTCACATTATCATGGTCTTTCAAAACGGGACGGTCGCCTCGGTAGAGCATCCCGCGTAGTTTTCGACCATCTTCCAAGTGAACAAAAACGGCGTAAATGCCATGTGGTGGCAAGAGTTTATGACGGTCTGGAATCTGTAAATTGGCTGTTGGGAAGCCAATTTCTCGACCAATTTGCTGGCCTTTGACCACAATGCCTGAAAAAATGAAGGGATGCCCTAATAGTCTATTCGCCGTTTTGACGTCGGAAATGGCCAAGGCTTCGCGGATTTTGGTAGAAGACACGGCAATTTCATTGACCAATTGTTGTTCAATTTCGACCACTTTATAGCCAAAACGTTGGGCTGATTGCTTTAAAAACGACATATCACCCGCCCGTTTTGCGCCAAAACGGTGGTCGTAACCGACAACAATATGAGACGGATAAAAGTATTTGACGAGGAAATTTTCGATATAATCGTCAGGCGATTGCTCCGCAAAAGCACGGTCAAACGGCACGACTACGACGACATCCACGCCGTATTTTTCCAACAAAGCGACCTTTTCATCGGTCGTTGTGAGCAAAGATACTGAGGGGCCATCAGGCGAGAGTATCAAGCGCGGATGCGGATGAAAAGTAATCACAACTGATTGTGAATCAACGCTTTGCGCTAATTGTGTTACACGTTCGAGGATGCACTGATGCCCACTGTGAACGCCGTCAAAAGAACCAATCGTAACGACGGCATTTTGGAAATCGGGTAACTGGTCGAGACTAAAATAAACTTTCATAGTGGCGCAAAAGTAGCGTTTTTAGGGACGTTAAGGTGGGAAAATTGTGTAAATTTCAAACAAGGTACTTATTTTGTCCGTCTAAAAAACTGTTTAAGCATTGCCGAAAGCCGTTTCATGAAAAACTAAGGCGTGGGGTTTCGCACAGAGTTCACGGAGGCCACAGAGTTTATTTTTTGTCGTTTATTGATGACTACCTACTTACTTCGTGAACCCTGTGTGAAATAATTTATAAAAAAAAGCCGCACTGAATGAATCAGCGCGGCTTTTTTTATATGATTACTTATGTACGCAAGCGGCTAAAATGGCCCACTGATTTGAGGGATAAGACTGATTTAAAAGGATTTCTTTTTGGTACTGATTTAAAATGTATGCTGTTTTTTTACGAACGTTTTGAACTTGTTTCTTACGAAAATATATGCTTTTATGATGCCATAATGCATATCGTC
>JAYSRS010000497.1:0-10050 GCA_043720935.1 Saprospiraceae bacterium | reverse complement strand
TACGAAATCTTTAAGATTTCGTAAATGTTGATAATCAATGCTTTACGCATTAAAATTTTACGAGAAAATAGGTTTGTACCATAAAGCCGATAATTCCGAAATTACATTCACGTAGGGCGACATTAAGCTCGCATTACTCCTTAATCCTTACGAAAAATTAAATAAAAAATGAATAACTTACTCGACGACGCTTTCAACGAAAAGCCACTTAATGACAACAAAGTCATTTTCGCCACATTTTGGACACGCGTATGGGCCTCTCTGATTGACGGTTTGATTATTATGCCGATTGTATTACCACTTATGTTCTACAATATGTCAACGTGGAAAAGCATCCCCGCATTAATTGTCATGACAATTATCCCGCCTGCCTATAAAATTTTTATGGAATACACCTACGGGGCAACTTTGGGCAAAATGGCACAACGCATCGTCGTTGTCAATTACGATTTTGAAAAACCTAGTTTTGAAGCCATTTGCTTACGTAATATCGTGGGCATTGTCTCGGGTGCAGCGAGTTTTCTTTCTATGCTCTACATATTTTCATTGCCTGAATTTAAAGATATTACAGGATTTATGGAATACAGCCGTTTTATGCAAACGAAAACCCAAGTAACCACGGTCAATAACATTATCTCACTCGCTTTTATGATAGACGTTTTGATGATGTTGAGCGATAAACAAAATAGAACGTATCACGATAAAATAGGCAAGACCTATGTTGTCAAACGCAATAGTTTAGCGGAATAGACCCCCTCAGTATTTTACGACAAAAAGCCTTGAAAACATCCGTTTTCAAGGCTTTTTGCCGTAAAATACTGAGGGGGCGTTATCGAATCCGAAGTCGTCCATTTTTGAAAACACAGAATTTACCTTCGATTTGGTCTTTAAAATTCTCCATAATAAACTGCATAGCTGCCGCTTTTTCTTCACCTGTTGCATCTTCAAGACGGAGTAATAAAACACCTTTATGCGCTTTGCCTGAATGATAGACCAAGTCGCCAAAATCTTTATCCATCGTAATGACCATACGCGCTTCATTTTCGGCAATTAGCAGAATATCCGCGTCAGACATACTCGGATTAAGCGCAGTAATAAGCGTGGCATCGAAACCATTATCAGTCAAATATTGCCAAATTTTATAGCCAACACCTACGTCAAGAACAAATTTTATCATGATGTCCCATTAAGCAGCTTGAGCAAATACACGTTCTGATTCTACTAATTCAGCAGCGTACAACAGACAGCCTTGAATATCTGCCCGTTCTAAAAACGGAAAATCCTCTTTCAACTGCTCAAAAGTAATACCTGCCGCATACGCTTTCAGAATATGCTCGACGCTCAGTCGTGTATGTCTGACCGTTGGTTTTCCAGTCATTATTGCTGGATTTAAGGTAATACGTTCTAATAGTAAAATACGTTCTTTATCTTTCATTTTATGCGTTTTTTAAAATTTTAAACAAAGTTAAACAATGTCTTCAATTTACTTTTTGAACGTAATATTTTTATAAATCGCCGCCATGTCTATCTCACAATCCACCGATTTAAGATACAATTTACCTGTTGACTCCATAAAAAAGCTATCGCGCCAAAGGTTCAGTTCTTCTCGATAATGCGTTTTGATGTAAGCCCGATTTTGGTCAATCAAAACGTATTCTCGAAAGGAATCTAAGGTTTTATACTTTTCAAACTTTGCATTTTTATCGTATTTAGCCGTGCTTTTCGACAAAACCTCAATGATTATCAAGGGATTAATCAACAACACTTCATTATCATCAAAATACTGAGGGGTCTCGCCAATGACCAAAACATCGGGATAAAGGCCGATATTTAGGCTCGGCAGATAGATAATTTGTTGGCAGCCTTCTACAAAATAATTTTTACCTTTTCTGTCAAAAGCATTGTTGAGGGCTGTCCCCATATTCATTGTAATTCGATTGTGTGGGCCTCTTGCCATTGGAAGTTTTGTTATAATGCCATCATAGTATTCGTGTAGTTCTTCGGAGCGTTCTTCACGACGAAGATACTCCGCAAGCGTATAACGGCGTGGTTCTTTTCGCGGCTCTAAAACCACGAGTGGGTTGCTAGATAGGTTACTGTAACTTAACATGATTTTCTATTTTTGTACAAAATTAAAAGATTTTATTTCATAAACATCACTTTTTTACCTCTTTTTTGATTTTGAATGGGAAAATACTGAGGGGTCATTTTACATACTACGCCGATATTTTCCCCCAACTTCAAACAACGCGTTCGTAATTTGCCCCAACGAACACGTTTTAACCGACGTCATCAAATGTTCAAACACATTGTCGTTGCGAATCGCGGCTTTTTGCAAATCGGCGATGGTTTTAGGGCTATTTTCGGCGTTTACTTGATGAAAATTTCCCAAATTAATGATTTGTTGTTGCTTTTCTTCTTCGGTTGCACGAATCACTTCCAAAGGCATAATCGTCGGCGAACCTTTTGACGAGAGAAACGTGTTGACGCCGATAATTGGGTATTCGCCCGTGTGTTTGAGCATTTCGTAGTGCATACTTTCTTCTTGGATTTTGCTGCGCTGATACATCGTTTCCATCGCGCCAAGAACGCCGCCACGTTCGGTAATTTGGTCAAATTCGGCCAAAACGGCGGCTTCCACCAAGTCTGTCAGTTCTTCAATGATGAACGACCCTTGCAAGGGATTTTCGTTTTTCGCCAAGCCCAATTCGTTGTTAATGATTAACTGAATCGCTACGGCACGGCGGACACTTTCTTCGGTCGGCGTCGTGATTGCTTCGTCGTAAGCATTGGTATGCAGCGAATTACAGTTGTCATAAATAGCGTATAAGGCTTGCAACGTCGTCCGAATATCATTGAAATCAATCTCTTGCGCGTGCAGCGAGCGACCCGACGTTTGAATGTGGTATTTCAACATTTGAGACCGTTCGTTTGCGTTGTATTTATACTTCATCGCCTTCGCCCAAATCCGACGCGCCACGCGTCCGATAACGGCGTATTCGGGGTCAATGCCGTTTGAAAAAAAGAAGGATAAATTAGGTGCAAAATCGTCAATCGCCATGCCGCGAGACAAATAATATTCGACAAAAGTGAAGCCGTTTGAAAGCGTCAGAGCGAGTTGCGTAATCGGATTTGCGCCCGCTTCCGCAATGTGATAGCCCGAAATCGAAACGGAATAAAAATTGCGAATCGCGTTGTCAATAAAATATTGCTGCATATCGCCCATGAGTTTCAACGAAAACTCGGTGGAATAAATGCAGGTGTTTTGGGCTTGGTCTTCCTTCAAAATATCGGCTTGCACCGTTCCGCGAACGGCGGTTAATGCTTTGACTTTTAAGGCATTATATACTGAGGGGTCTAATATTTGGTCGCCCGTCAAACCCAAAAGCATTAAGCCGAGGCCGTTGTTGCCTTCGGGAATCTCGCCGTTGTAGGTCGGTCTTTGTAAACCTTTAGCGTCGTACAATTCTTTCAATTTGGCTTCAACTTTATGTTCCAAACCATGCGTTTTGATGTATTTTTCACATTCTTGGTCAATCGCAGCGTTCATAAAAAACGCGCAAATCGTTGCCGCAGGCCCGTTGATTGTCATCGAAACAGAAGTCATCGGGTGGCATAAATCAAAGCCCGAATAGAGTTTTTTGGCATCATCCAAAGTCGCAATGTTTACGCCCGAATTGCCCACTTTTCCGTAAATATCGGGGCGAATATTGGGGTCTTCACCGTATAATGTTACCGAATCGAAGGCCGTTGAGAGGCGTTTTGCAGGCGTTCCTTTCGACAAATAATGAAAGCGTTTGTTTGTCCTTTCGGGCGCACCTTCGCCCGCAAACATCCGCGTCGGGTCTTCGCCTTTGCGTTTGAAGGGAAAAACGCCCGCCGTGTAAGGAAATTCGCCTGGCACGTTCTCTTGACGCGTCCATTTCAGAATTTCGCCCCAATCTTTATAACGTGGCAGCACGACTTTCGGAATATTATTGTGCGACAACGATTGCGTATAATTCGCTACTTTAATTTCCTTATTTCTAACGGAATAAACAAAATATTCATCGGAATATGCTTGTTTTTTGGCCGACCAATTGTCAATAATTGCTTTATTTTCAGATTTAAAGTCTTGTTCCAAAGTCGTTTTTAAGGCATTCAAAGCCTCAAATACTGAGGGGCCTCCTCCGCCTATTAACGTCGTCGAGGTTTGAAACCTCGACGACGTTTCTAATTCAAGGATATTACTCAACGAAAATAACTGCCGCGCCAACTCTGATTGTACGTCTGTTTCGGCATCATACGCCTTAATAACTTCGTTAATTTCTGACAAATAACGCACCCGTGACGGAGGGATAATGAACTGTTTTTCGCTTTCTCCTTCTGTCAATTGACTTAGATTTTCGTTTGGAAACAATTTAGTTGATAAAACATTAAAAAGTGTATTCACGCCTGTATCATTGAATTGCGAAGCAATGCAACCAAAAACGGGCATCGCGTTCGTATCGGTGTCCCACAATTCATGATTACGTTGATACTGTTTTTTGACATCTCGTAGCGCGTCTTGCGAACCGCGTTTGTCGCATTTGTTTATCGCAATAATATCTGCAAAATCGAGCATATCAATTTTCTCCAATTGCGACGCTGCGCCGAATTCGGGCGTCATGACGTACATAGACAAATCGGCGTGGTCAACGATTTCAGAATCGGATTGACCAATGCCCGATGTTTCCAAAATAATCAAATCAAATTGCGCCGCTTTGAGCAACGAAATCGTGCCGTCAATGTGTTTGTTCAACGCCAAATTATACTGACGGGTCGCTAAAGAGCGCATGAAAACACGGTCATTTGCAATAGAATTCATCCTAATTCTATCGCCTAACAACGCCCCGCCCGTCTTTCTTTTCGACGGGTCAACGGAAATAATGCCGATTGTTTTGTCGGGATATTTGGTCAAAAACCGCTGCACGAGTTCATCCACGAGGCTCGATTTTCCCGCGCCGCCCGTGCCTGTAATGCCTAAAACGGGCGTTTTTGAGGTTTTTACTTGCGTTTTCAAGGCATCCACCCACGTTTTGTTGTCTTCGGGAAAATTCTCCAAAGCCGTAATCAATCGCGCAATCGCAACGGTATTTTTAGTACTAATTTTTGATAATTGCCCGTTCAAGTTATCGCCGACCGTGAAATCACTTTTTTCCAACAAATCATTAATCATGCCTTGCAAACCCATCGTTCGGCCATCGTCGGGCGCGTAGATGCGGTCAATCCCGTAAGCGTGTAAGGCATCTATTTCAAAAGGTAAAATCGTACCGCCGCCGCCGCCGAAAATCTTGATGTTGTCCGCTCCACGTTCGCGCAGCAAATCGTAGATGTATTTAAAAAATTCGTTATGTCCACCTTGATACGAAGTAATGGCAATCGCTTGCACATCTTCTTGAATTGCGGCGTTGACAATCTCATGCACGGGCCGATTATGCCCGAGGTGAATGACCTCCGCGCCCGATTTTTGGATAATGCGGCGCATGATGTTAATCGCCGCGTCGTGTCCGTCGAAGAGTGAACCCGCCGTGAGAATGCGGACTTTGTTTTTGGGCGTGTAAGCGGTAATCTTTTCCATTTTTTTGATAATTTAGTCTTATTTTGATAGAAATATTGACGCAAAAATACGCAAAATACTGAGGGGTGTGTTTTTGTCTAACGTGTTTTTGTCTAACGTGTTTTTGTCATTCAGTAGGAATCTCTATTGTGTGGTGTGTGAGGGCAACACAATAGAGATTCCTACTGAATGACAAAACTCGTAGCGACGAACACAACAAGATAAAGATTCTTACTGAATGACAAAACTCGTTACGACGCCCCTCAGTATTTTAGCGTTTTTCACCCCTAATTTGCCCATTTTCTCTATCTTTGCCCAAAATCTAATTAAATCATGCGTCGTTTTAATACATCAGGGCCGAATATCCCTACCAAACATTACACGTTGCCACGTTTAGACATTGTGGAAAAAGGTGTAAATAAAATACACGATGAACGTTATTTCACCATTTGGGCGCCGCGCCAAACGGGAAAAAGCACGTATTTTGGGTTGCTTGCAGACAGTCTTGACGCGGAAGGCTATAAGGTCGCGCACGTCAATTTTGAGAATTATAAAGAGGCAACGCTGCCGTCTTTTTTGGAGGAATTTCATAAAAGCCTCGCAGATGGATGGGGTATTGATTTCACAAATAAAGATATGCAAGAGACATTCATAGAATTTAAAAGGATTAAAGACCAAAAACTTGTCCTAATCATTGACGAAGTAGAGGGCATTAATCCCGATTTTTTTGGTCAATTTCTACATTCTATGGTGAACGGAGTCGCATTCAAAAAAATATTGACATTGGCGATTATTTCACGCCCGAAGGCTTGTTATTTATGCCAAAAGTAATAGAAAAGTATAAAGAATACGCCGTAAAGCGTGGTTTTCGCTATTTTTTGGAACAGGACAAAGACGGAAAAGTTATCTCAATCAAGGAAGCCGCTTTAATGTACAATTTTGAAACGTATATTAACGCATTTTTAGGTGTCGTGGGTGGTACATCGTACATTGAAGCCCACACAAATCTTGGGCGAACCGATAGGGGAATTAATATTGAAGGACAAGAAGCGGTCATTGAATCCAAAGTCTATCAAAACATTACGCAATTTAAGAAAGGAAAAGAGCAGGTTGCTTATTACGCTCATCGAATGGGCCTTAATACGGCCACTTATCTGGTCTTCGTTGATTCAGAAGTGACGCATAAAGACGTGATTGAACAGCCCGATTTTATTAAAGAAAAAAATGTACTGGTCACAACGTATTTGATTCCTTATGATTTGGAAACGGATTTTTGAAACCCTCAGTGAAAACGTGAAAACGCCTTGCAAACCCACGTTTTGCAAGGCGTTTTCACGTTTTTTACTGAGGGGTGTCTTTTGTCAAGACGTTTTAATCTTCGCCACATCTGCCAAACCCAATTCAGCAATTGACTGTTCGCGCATCTCCACTTTTCTGATTTTTCCTGTTATCGCCATTGGAAAACCGTCCACAAACTTCCAATACTGAGGGGTCTTATAACGGGCAATTTGATTGTGACAAAAGGCGTGTAAATCATCGCCTATGATAGCAAAACCTTCTTTGAGTTTTACCCAAGCCATGACTTCTTCGCCGTATTTTTCGCTAATTGTTTCCCCAATTAATGAAAAAAGGCTCGTGCCGTGGGCGTAAGAATTCATATTTTAGATTTCAAATTTCAGAAGTCATCGCAAGGTACGAAGGAATTAGATTTCAAGGACAACTTTGATTGCTCAAGAAATAAAAAATAGCGCGTGAGATTTTACCTTCACGCGCCAACGCATTATTAACTGTAAAATATTGATTTACAAAGTATTGAAAAACTACTTACCCTATATTCAGGCTGTCAGACTTCCTTTTTATCTTCATCAACTGTTGAATAGCAAAAATAACAACGGCACTCAATACGGCGGGTAAAAAACCCGCGACAGGTACCATGACGGCGGTGTAAATCATCAAAAAAAGATGAAATTTGTTGTTCATCGCCAACACTTCTTTAATTTCCTGCACTTTGACCATGCCCGTTGCGACGTACAACAAGATACCTCCGATGCAGGCCATCGGTACTTGTTCCAAATAAGTTGCTAAAAAAGCGGCCAATAACAATTTGAACGTAAACTTCGCCACACCCGCCAACGGCGAAACCGCCCCCAAACGGATATTCACGGCTGTCCGTGCCAACGCGCCCGTATGTGGGAAGCCATTGAAAAGCGGCGTGAAAATATTGACCAAACCTTGTCCCCACAGTTCTTTGTTAGGGTCAAATGGTAAGCCCTTGTTTTTGGCCATGCGGTCGGCCATGCGCGAACACAAAAGACTCTCGACGGCGGCAACGAAATAAATAGCAATCGCATAGTAAACAAGGTCAAAAACGACAGTCGAAGTCCAAGCATCGGGCAACGTAGGCGGCGTAATTACCCAAAAATTGGTCGGAATTGCGCCAAATTTATCTTTAATCAGAATCAAACCTTTATCGCTCCAAAAAGTGGAAGCCGCCACAAAACCAAAACCCAAGGCAACAAGCGGGGCGGGAATAAATGTAGAAACTTTAAACAACGTTTTACAAATAACGAAGGTTATCAAGGCCAAAATGACGGCATAGACGTTCATTGTGGGCATAAACTGAATCGTTTTTTGGATTTGCTCGCTCAATCCGTAGCCAATTTTATCCTTAAAACCGAATATTTCGCCCGCTTGCGAAAACGCAATCACGACGGCGATGCCAATCGTAAAACCAACAATAATGGAATGTGGCACTTTCGCAACGATGCGCCCTAATTTTGTAATGCCCGAAAGCATCAACAAACCACCCGCAAGAAACGATGCCAAGACCAAAAAGCCGTGGCTGTAAGTGGCCATCAAGCCACCAATAACGGGAATATAAGCCGCCGTTGGGCCATAAACTTGGTATTTTGAGCCGCCAAAAAGCGCACCCAACAAACCCGCAATCGCCCCGCCGACAATCCCTTGTTCGGGTTGTAAACCTGACGCCATCGCAAAACCCATCGCCAAAGGAATAGCGACCATCGCCACGATAAGCCCTGCGGTGAGGTCTTTGAAGACATTAAGTTTGACATTCCCTTTGACGAGGTCTTCGTAGCGACCGTCAAAAGGGTTTGTAAAAAATCTTAGTGTCTCTGAAAAAGACATATTCTCTGAATTGATAAACTTGTTTTTCATAATGAATAATCAATAAACTTTGGAAGAGTGTGTGAAATTAATACTGTACGTGAGAGAGCCGTTTCCGCTTCGACGGCGAAAACAGGCTTGTGATTTTTGCTTTTTACAACGCGCAGCAGCCTTGTTACAGGCTCGAACAGAGGTGTAAACCGAATGTAAGCAATAATCAATGGACGTTTGAGGGTGCTAAAAAAGCCTTTTTGAAGTTGAAGGCTTCAAAAGGACAGCGTGGAACATTTACAGTTCTGGCGGATTTTCGGGTAGAAAAATGTACAATGAAGAAGGATAAGTTTCGTCTTGTGCGGGTATTGTGGCTTGTTTTTCTGAACCTTTGACGTTTACCATGGCAGCACAAAGATTTTTTCGGGCTAAAAGTTCTTTTTCTTTTTCAGATTTTTTTTCATTTTCATCATTGGCGTCATCCGATTTTTCATCCGTTTTTTCGTCAGAGGCTTCTTTCGATTCTTTTTCCGTCAACGCTAATGAAGGATTATCGCAGAACGATTTATATGTCGAAAGCACATTGCTCAAAACTATCGTGGACAGCCACAGGCAGATTACTATGTAGTGCGTTCTTTTCATCAATGGCAAATGTAGAATGTTTTGTCGTAAAGATGTTATAGCTTCGATAAAAGCGTAAAAAATTGTGCGGACAGGGTTTTTCAAACCTACAAACCTCATAATCAGCCCGTTCTTGCTCCTCGCCCATGCGTGTGTGGCTTGCAAAATTTGAAAAACTTACGCAACTCCCTTGAAATTAAGAACAAGAAGAACGGTTTTTGAGCATTGTAATTCGGCTCAATTAAAGTGTCGTGAAATAAGCTACAAACTTTAATTTTGTGGCTCGAAAAGGCCAAAATACTGAGGGGTCTCTTATTGTGTCAAAACATGAAGATTGGTTAACATTTTTTAAGTATCTTAGAGAAAAACGCACCCGTTTGAGCGCAAAAATTATAGTTTTGTTGGATATTTTAATTTATTTCCGCATTCTAAAAATCGCTCATCATGAAAAATTTACACGTTATTCTGGCTTTCGTTGCTATTTTCGCGGCTTGTAAATATTCGACACTGACTTTGAGAAATCCTGCGACAGGGCCTTGCGGACGCGATTTTATATTTATTCCGTAAAAAATACTGCGTAGTTCGTTTTATATATTTTCAGAATTAAATTTCGGATTAATCGGTTAATTATCGCATTGCGGCGTAGCTGCAAAATCTCGGTAACATCAAGCATATAAGCCGATTTTTCTATGCGGTGTAACCGCAAAACAAGCGATTTTGCGGTTACACCGCAT
>JAYSRS010000496.1:0-10065 GCA_043720935.1 Saprospiraceae bacterium | reverse complement strand
TTTTCTTTGAGTATTTTTCAGTAAATGCTATTTTTCAAAATACTGTGGGAAATGTCGGATGTAGCAATATTTTAGTATTTTAGGCGTAAACTCCTTTGTAATATTAGCTCTAACTCCTAAATCGAATATATCATTTTGGATAGCTCTTTTCGATAATGGTTTCATTTTATGACCTTCAAACAACCACTTTTGAGGTCTATATTGCAATATATAATCTTGGATTATTTCAGATAAATATTTTGACAATACAAATTGCTTTACTTCTGTTTTCTTCTTGATAAGAATTATTTGTTCATCAAATAAAACGTCACTAATTTTTAGTTCTCTTAGTTCGTCAACCTCGAGTCCGCAAGAATAAATAATTGCAAATATGCTCTTTTCCCGCGAATCTTTACAATTGTTGAAAACGCTTTTTATCTCGTCAAAAGTCAAAATATCAACTATTCTTCTTTCTCTTTCAATTTTTTTAACTTTATCAAATGGATAATCTTTTTTCAAATATTTTTTGAAATAAGATTCAAAAGAGTAAAACATCTGACTAAGCGTGTTTTGTTTCAGGACATTTTGTAATACAATCATTTGAAAAAAGTGATTTATTTGATTAAATGTCAAGGCATTAACACCTTCGATGTTAGTGCATTTATAATATTCTGCCAATCTGTATATATTGTGAGCGTATGTTTGAGCCGTTTTCAGATTTGTAACGACTCCTGAATCAAACAACAAGTGCTGAATGTTTTTCTTTAATTCCATTTTTAAAATTTTAATTTGACACAAAATTACAAAAAAAATAACTTTTGATTGATTAAAAATTCTTATTCATCTTTGTTTCAGAGACTTTTCTTTTTAGACAGCAATAGACTTTATCTTTTACAAGTATGACTAACCCCAACTTTTAAGTTGGGGCTTCAATTCACAGCACTTCTACGGCTTTAGCCAAAAATCTGTGCGCTAAGTTAGTGGCTAAAGCCGATGAAGTCCTTGAAGCATGGGCCCTAACTTAAAAGTTGGGGTTAGTCATAATAGTTATTGCTGCCTAAAAAGAAAAGTCTCTTGTTTCACTTCCATTTCTTAACCTACATTAAGCGTTACCATTTATTTTACCCTTAATTTTGCACCATTAAAATCAATTATCAAACGGCTGATAACCCAATTATCGCGTTTGAAATCTGAAATTTGAAATCTGAAATTTGAATAATGGAACGTAAAGATTTTATCAAATCAACATTAGCATTAACGGCCATGACGACGCTCGGAAGTTTTAAATCAATCACGGACAATTTGAAAGAGCAGGACGAAGCGATGCCCGCTCTTTTTATCGGTCACGGCTCGCCGATGAATGCGCTAGAAGACAACGCATTTACGCGGGAATGGAAGGCAATTGCGACAAAAATTGCAAAACCCAAGGCGATTTTGTGCATTTCGGCGCATTGGGAAACGCGGGGAACTTATGTGACGGCGATGGAAAAACCCGAAACGATTCACGATTTTGGGGGCTTTCCGAAGGCGTTGTTTGAGGTGGAATATCCCGCAAAAGGCAGTAAATGGCTCGCCGAAGAAACGCGTAAAGTCGTAACCGCAACCGATGTTCAACTGACTCAACATTGGGGACTTGACCACGGCAGTTGGAGCGTTTTGAAGCAATTGTACCCCGATGCAGACGTTCCCGTGATTCAAATGAGCCTTGATGCGACAAAAGATGCCCAATATCACTACGATTTGGCGCAGCAATTGTCCGATTTGCGTAAAAAAGGCGTGCTGATTGTCGGCAGTGGCAACATGGTGCATAATTTTCAATATGCGCAATTCGACGCTTCGGGTTTGTCGCCAAAAGCCTTAGATTGGGCAATTGAGGCGAATGAAAATCATAAAAAAGCCATTACGGCAAATGATTATAAGTCGCTCGTCCATTACAAAAAACACAGCCGTGCTTTTCAATTGTCCGCTCCGACGCCCGAACATTATTTGCCGATGATTTATGCCTTGGCATTGCGTGGAAATGATGAAAAAGTATCGTTTTTCAATGATGCGGTTGTCGGTGGCTCGTTTTCTATGACGTCTTTTAAAATCGAGTAAGGATAAGATAGGCCCCTCAGTAAAAAAGCCGTTTTTCGCTCTTTTGAAGTGAAAAACAGCTTTTTTACTGAGGGGCCTATTTTGCAAGCGGGTCACTCACTTTTACGCCGTCAATATTTATAAAATCCGCTATATTGTGCGTAAAAATTTCTAAATTGTGAACGCGTGCAGTTGCAGCAATAATCGCATCGCCTAATTTGATTTTTTTGTTTTGACGAATGTCAATCGCTTGCTCAATGATGTTATCCGTCAGATGCAAAGGCGTGAGCATTGAAAAATATTGGTCGAAAAAAGCTTTCTGATTGGCTTCGATATTTTTAAAGCCAAGCACCTCAATTTTTGTCACGGTTGCGAAATGACAATCAGACGCCGCTATCAAAGGAAGAAGCCAACGGAATTGTGGCTGCGCGGCATAGATAATTAGGTTTGTATCAATAATCTTTATAGTAATTTGTTAGAATGTGATAGGACATTAATCTCTAAATGGCAGAACAACATCTTCTCGCGCCGCACGCTGAAATGCAATGGGGTCTCCATAATTTGATACATCTACACCTGCATCAAGCAGCGCGTAAAGTTCATCAAGAGGCGTTTGAGCCTTTGAAATTGAGGGTAACTCAACGTTTTTTTACTAAAACTAACTTTCAAACGCTTCAATAAACCCTCAATGAGCGTCCAATCATCAGGATTATTAATTTTTAATTCGACAACTAAATCCATTGTTTTTGACTGATTTTTAAATGAAAAAAAACGCGCAAGTCTTTATTTTGATTACTTCCGCAAAGGTGCAATATTTTTTATTTTCCTAAATTATCAATGTGTTTTTATGATTTATGATGCCTAAATTTTCTAAAATTATTCAATCAAATCAAGCATTAAAATCTGTTTAACTTTTCTCAAAATCAGCAGAATTGCCTGTAAATCATCGGGTTCAGTAGCGTTTAAACCTTTATGCATCGCATATTTATCGTCGTGCATGACCATAAAATGCCACAATTCACCAATCACATGGCAGCCATAAATAGGTTTTCCATCTTGGTTATGCACCTGTGCAACGAGCATTGCTAACAAGACTTGCGCGGCAGGGTCTTTGGCATTTTTCTTTTGTTTATATTCGTGAAAATAAAAATAGGGCTTGTCTATATAATCTTCAATCACACGCGCAACCGTGAAATCAGTGACTACTCTTAAAGTATAACCTTGCACGACTGCCGACATTTCAGTTTCAAAAACACCTTGAATTTTACCGACATCGTAACGTGCCATATCAAGAATGAAGGCAATGAATTTCATTTTCAATGTTTCTTCATTCCACCCGTTTACGTTTCGGGTCAATTGTTCGCGGCGATAATCCAACATCTCAATATCAGTTGCAGTCAAGTCGTTATCAACCGTCATTAAGTCTTTCAATAATTCAAAACCCGTATAAATACGTTCCAAATTAAAGGTCTTAATGACTAAACCTGTTGTCCAAATAATTGATTTCGCCTTTGCCATTTTCAAAACATTTTATGATAAATAATGAGCAAAACTACGTTCTTTTTCGCAGATTGACTAATTAATTCTACCTTCACACCTTCAAAAATTAAGAATCAACTATAAAAATGACAATAAAATACTACGGTCATTCGTGCTTTGGCATCGAAATCGGCGACCATCATTTGCTTTTTGACCCGTTTATTTCGGGCAACGACAAGGCGTCTGACATCAAATTGGATGAGATTCCTTGCGATTTTATGCTCATTTCTCACGGTCATTTCGACCACATTCTAGACGCCGAAGCAATTGCGAAACGGACAGGCTGCAAAGTGATTTGCGCTTGGGAAATCGGCGATTGGTTGGAGAAAAAAGGCATTACGAACATTCACCGCACGAATATTGGCGGCGGTTTTACCTTTCCTTTTGGCCGCGTGAAATCCGTTACCGCACAGCATTCTTCGTGCTTGCCCGATGGCAGTTATGGCGGCAGCGCGATGGGTTTTGTGGTGGACACTACTGAGGGGTGCTTTTATTTTGCAGGAGACACGGCTTTGACGCTTGATATGCAACTAATTCCGATGATTTGTAAGCCGTTGAGTTTTGCGATTTTACCAATCGGCGACCTCGTGACGATGGATTATCACGACGCCGTTGTGGCGGCTGATTTTATTCAATGCGAAACAATTATCGGTTGTCATTTCGACACTTGGCCGCCGCTTGCAATTGACCACGAAGCGACTAAAAAAGCGTTTGAAATAGAAAACAAAACGCTGATTTTGCCTAAAATTGGCGGCGAATTACAATGGGGCTGATACCGTAGATACACACGGCCGTGTGTATCGTGCCGCGCAATGTATGACCGCGTAGATACACACGGCCGTGTGTATTTACATTTAGTTATTCAAAAATGGAGAGTTTAGCAAGCAGTTTTAAGGAATTGGGTTTGGTCTTAGTGACCGTTCCCGTTTATACGATTTTGATTCTTTTGGAATTGTATTTAAGTAATCGGCAGCACAGTGATGAGCATAATGATACGCATAACAATAAGCCGATGTATTCATTTCGAGACAGTATAACAAATTTGTATTTAACGTTAAGTCAAATGGGGGTTGATGTCGCAACGCGCTTGATTCCGACGTATTTGGCGTTCGATTTATGCTATAAATACCACTTTTTTCAAATAGAAAACCCGATTGTTTATTGGTTTTTTCTACTTGTATTACAAGATTTTTTCTTCTATTGGATTCACCGAACCGAGCATTCATCGCGCTTTTTTTGGGCCGTTCACGCGACGCATCATTCGTCAGAATATTTTAATTTGTCGGTCGGTTTTCGGTCGTCGGTTTTAGAGCCGATTTACCGTTTTGTGTTCTATTTGCCTTTGCCTTTCTTGGGTTTTGAGGCCAAAGACATCATGTTATCGTTTTCAATTACCCAAATTTATGGGCTTTTGGTACATACACAATACTTTAAACGCATCCCGATTTTTGAATTAATTTTCGTCACACCTGCACATCACCGCGTACATCATGCAAGTAATGTCCAATATTTAGACCGAAATATGGGGATGTTTTTGATTATTTGGGACAAACTGTTCGGCACTTTTCAAGACGAATTGCCCGATGTGAAAATCAATTATGGTTTGGTGGGTCGAGAAGATAAAAATCTAAAAGGCCCAGTGCGCGTTATTTTCCACGAATTTATTGATATTTGGAAAGATTTTTTCGTCAATAAAAAAACACTACCCCTCAGTATTCGGCTTAAATATGTCTTCGCACCGCCTGGATGGAGTCATGACGGCAGCACTAAAACGTCGGATGAATTGCGGGAAGAAATAGGTTGGAAATAAAATGTATCACGGACTTTAGTCCGTGAACTTAATAGAATTACAATAATGAATTTAATTAAAAATATTTACGGACTGAAGTCCGTTATACGAATTGAGTATTTAATTTTCACGATTTCATTAGTCATAAGGCTGATTTATTGTTTTTTAATGCCTAATGTCGTTAAATTAGATGAACAACGTTATGATATTTTAAGCAATCAAATAATTAATGGTAATTATGATTTAGATGCGATTAGTTTTATTTGTGCGCCGTTTATTCCTTATTGTTTAGCACTGATTAAATGTGTTTCAATTAATTATTCGCAAGAATTATTTTTTATTTTTCAATGTATTTTAACCGCTTTGTCCGTTGTTTATTTATTTCAGTTAACGAATTTACTCTTTAAAAATAGACAAATGGCCATTATGGCGGCTTGGTTTTATTGTTTTTATCCAATGACATTTTATTACGTCAAAAACATTGGACAAGAATCTACGTATCAATCGTGTTTGATTATTAGTATTTATTTTTTAATTAAATTCAGCGCATTAAAATTAAAACGCGATTTAATTATTTCAGCCATTGTGTTTTCTATTTGCTTTTTAACAAAGGGAATTATACTATTTTGGTCGCCTTTTATTGTTTTTTTTATTTTTAGAATTAAATCAATTAACTTAAAAGAGAAGATAACGCATTCAATTGTATTTAGTGGAATTTGCTTATTATTTACACTACCAAATGGTTTGTATAATTTACAAAAACACACCATTTATACGCTTTCAAGTGATGGATTAGCGCATTATTTTTGGTTTGGCAATAGCGAATTTGCGTATCAACGCGATGTTTTAGGTACAATGAGTTACAGTAATAAAACAACGGAAATAAAAGACACCGCCAAATGGATTTATGATATGTCGCCGCCAAATGTATCAATGGAAACATACCTGAAAGCGTTTCAATTATTTCCTTCGGAACAAGCCCGACAAACGATTTTTAAACACAATGCGTTTGAGTGGATTTATAGCAATCCGAAGCGGTTTATTGAATTAAAAATACATTGTTTTATCCGCTTTTTTTTGTGCGGATTAAATTATAAAATATACCCCCTCAGTAAATGGGCGTTAAGTGTAGCGATTTTTCTACCTTTGTATGCCTTAGCGTATTGGGGAATGTTCCAATCACTTAAAAATGATTTTGACAAACACAACTGGATGTTGACGTTGTTTATCACAATGTTCTTATTTTCAATGGTTTATACATTTGAATCAAGATTCAGAACCACAACCTTAGAACCATTTTACATTATCTACGCGGCCTTTGCGTTGCAGCGTTTCACACAGAGTTCACCGAGAACACAGGGTTGATTTTTTGTCATTCAGAAGGAAACTAAAACTCCGTGTCCTCGGTAAACGCTGTGTGAAACAAAAAAAACGCTGTGTGAAACCCCTCAAATTAGATTTTTGACAATTAGTAAATAAATAAAAATGGGCAAAATAATCGCCATTGCGAATCAAAAAGGCGGCGTCGGCAAGACCACAACCGCCATTAATTTAGCCGCTTGTTTGGCAGTTTTAGAGAGAAAAGTGTTGTTGGTTGACTGCGACCCGCAAGCAAATGCGTCGTCGGGCGTCAATGTTTTTGCGGACGACGAAACCTACACGATATACGATTGCATCGTCAACGGGGCAGACCCACACGACGCTGTTCAAGACACGGAAACACCTAATTTGTTTTTGATTCCATCGTCAATTGATTTGGTAGGGGCGGAGTTAGAATTAATCAATAGAGATAAAAGGGAATATGTATTGAAAGGTGTTTTAGAGCAATTACGCAATGAATACGATTATATATTTATTGATTGCCTACCCTCGCTCGGCCTTGTAACGGTGAACGCCTTGACCGCCGCCGACTCCGTTTTGATTCCCGTTCAATGCGAAATTTTTTCTTTGGAAGGTTTAGCGAAGCTTAAAAATACGGTTAATTTGGTCAAAAAAGGCTTAAATCCGACGTTGGAAATCGAAGGTTTATTGTTATCCATGTACGACCCGCGTTTGCGTCTCGCCAATTTAGTGGTTGACCAAGTGCGGACGCATTCAAAAGATTATGTTTTTGACACCATTATTCACCGTTCGGCGCGGCTTTCGGAAGCCCCAAACGTGCAT
Source organism: Saprospiraceae bacterium (assembly GCA_043720935.1). Classification (GTDB taxonomy): domain Bacteria; phylum Bacteroidota; class Bacteroidia; order Chitinophagales; family Saprospiraceae; genus JAAFJT01. Next base: position 2,519 of record JAYSRS010000496.1, on the reverse strand, counting down.
AAACCCATCATCGCTTACGATGCGTCGTCAAAAGGTTCAGTCAATTTTTTAAACTTATGTAAAGAGTTTTTGATTAGAAATAAAGATACCGTGAAACGGGCTGCTGCTGCGGTTGAAGCGTAGTTTAGTTGAGACGTTTATTTTAAATTAGCATAGAAAAGCCTCGTAAAACGCCTGTTTTGCGAGGCTTTTCGTCGTTTATACTGAGGGGCCTCTTTTTTGAAATAAAATTTGGAAATTCAATTTTTTTTTGTATTTTTGTTTCACCAAACAAAATATATAATTCAATTTTTTAACTTAAAAAGCAGACATGACTATGGCACATGAATTCGATAAAATCTTCAAGGAAGAATCCGAAGTTCTGATTAAAGCAATCGCTACCAAAGTTTTAGGTATTCCTAATTTTTCAAATACAACACCTGTTACCGCTTCTTTGCAAAAGACAATTGAGCGTGACCCCGATTGGCTTAGACGCGTTTGTCATCCAAATCCAAAGGATGATTACATCTTTCATGGCGAAGTGCATGGCAAAGATGAAGCAATTATTCTTGACCGCGATTTGGTGTATTATGCCTTATTGTGGCATAATTTTCACCTGCCTGTTCGTCAAGTTGTGGTGTATATTGGGCGTAACAAGAAGATTAAACACATCAAATCCAAGTTGAAATTGCTCAATTTGACGTTCAAAATAGACGTTATCAATATGCACGACGTATCGTATAAGTTATTCATCAATTCTTCTATTCCCGAAGAAGTGATGTTGGCCATTCTTTGCGATTATGAAGGCAAAAGTGCAGAAGAAATTGTCAAGCGTATTGTAGAACGCATCAGACAAGTGAATAAGAGTGATTTGAATCTACAAAAAAATCTTGTTCAGTTGGATATTATTGCAAGTCTGCGTAATTTGCAGCCATTATTAACTAAAATTATAAACGATATGCCTATTATCATTGATATGAGTAAGGATTTGCGTTTCAAGCAAGGCCGCAAAGAAGGCCGTCAAGAAGGCCGTCAAGAAGGCCGTCAAGAAGGCCGTCAAGAAGGCCGTCAAGAAGGCCGTCAAGAAGGTCGTCAAGAGGAAGCTTTAATCATAAAGCAAAATTTTGTCGTTAATATGCTTCAAAGAGGCATTCAACCACTTGAAGCAATTGCAGAATTTGCTGATGTGGAGATGGCTTTTGTTGAAAAAACAAAAGCGGCTTATTTGTCTGCTTTGATATTGTTCAAAAAAGGGAAAAAGACGCCCGAAATAATAGCCGAACAAACGGGCTTGATGCTCGAAGTTGTCGAAAAAATAAAAAAAAATCTCAAAAAAGAGTAATAAGTGGTTACTCGTTATTGGTGATGCAAGTCATTGATATTCAAGGCTTTGCAAATCAGTATAACATTAGCGTACCCCTCGGTATAGACGTAAAATATCCTCATAAAACGACCGTTTTATGAGGATATTTACGTCTGTACTGAGGGGGGCTATCGAATTTCCAAAAACTCAAAACCCGCCCGTTCAGGCATCAGCCCGACTGCTTCCTCGTTTTCAGCCATGATGTAATATTGAATACTTTTAGCATCCATCACAATTCCGAAAATGCCATCACCTGCTACGTCGTCGTTGTGTTTGCCGTCGTCGAACATCGGTAAATAGCGATAAGGTTGTTGACGGTCGTTGCGGATGCAACAAAAAGCGCGCGCCGCATTCGTCAACTTGGTTTTTATCGTCAATTTGCCATCGGCAACGGCAGAAGTCGGTTTTTCCGCCGTCGGTTGCACGCGATTTATGAGGGCGTGTGCCTTGAAAAAGGCGATGCGTTTGGTCATAAGTTCCTCGATGCCGCAAATCTTTGAATCGCCCGAACCAACCGTTTCCGTCCGATTTTTTTTATACTCGTCGTAACTATAATGTTTATTTTTATCTGCATTCACTTGATTGTCAATGCTTTGTGCCAATTTGTTCAAACGTGTTTGGTATTTACCGTTGAAAAACCACTCATTCAAAATCGTTCGGATGTGCGCCATGTAGATTTTTCGATAGGTCGCATTTTTCAAAATCTGACTAATCAAAGGCCGCTTCGGATTGTCCACGTCTTTGAGGGGTTGATAGGTTTGCATCTGCTCAATACTGAGGGGTGTCACGTTCGCCGATTCTGACGCAAAGCCGCCAAAAGACAAGTTTAAATCCCACATAATCGGTGTAAAACGCCCGTCGGCGGTGCGGCAGAGGTAATAATTGTGCGAAAATAAGCCGTTGTAACTGTCCAAATTTATCATCACATTGTTCAATGCCAACATCCAAAGCGTTTGGTCAACGTTTAAAATGCGCTCAATTTTTTCGGGTTCTTGGTTCAAAACGCGGACGAAATTGATAAATTCTTTCCACGAACCGTCTTTATCAATTTCGTAAAGCGGCGCGTAGCAGGTCGAATCCTCGCCTAGGTACATGAGCGATGCGCGGTCGCCTTTCGGACACGAGGGCGCGTTGTCGGCGGTAAAATCGGGGTCGCATTTTACCAGAAAAGAAGCCC
>JAYSRS010000495.1:0-3511 GCA_043720935.1 Saprospiraceae bacterium | reverse complement strand
TTCAATAAATCTATCAGGGCGACGCTGTTTTTGCTAGAAAAATCTTCGATTTTTCTAGCAAAAACAGCGTCGCACCTGAAAATTCCCAACTTATCACTGCCAACTTCCCCCTTTTCACTCCTCACTTTTCACTTCCTTCCTCGGTGTTTTCTTCCAATCAACGCGCTTTTTTTTCATGTCGTCCAGTTTTTTGTTTTTATGTAAATCAATTTTTTCACCAATCAAATCCCGAAGTACAACCGATGCACACGCCCCGCCGAAAGCCGCAGGAATGTAAGAAATCGTGCCATAAGCTGATTTTTTGAAATTAGCCCCATCGGTCAACATCAAGGCCGATTTTGGCGACGCTTCGTCCGAAAAAACCGTGATTAAACCCTTTCCAACGCCTTTGCGCTTCAATCTTTTACGCATCAATAAAGCAAAATGATCGGTGTAAGTGTCGTACAAATCAGCAATTTTAATGCGCGTCGGGTCAAGTTTTCCCCCTGCACCCATCGAACTGACAATGCGAAGGCCGTTGCGTTGAGCAGATAGAATCAAAAATATTTTTGGTGTAATGCTGTCAATGCAGTCCATCACGTAATCGTAGGGGGCGGCTTGACAAATTTCGTCGGCCTTATCGGGCGTCAAAAAATCCTTTCTGACGTGGAGTTTTATTTCTGGATTGATGGCCGTCAAGCGTTCCGCCATCCATTCGGCTTTTGATGCCCCGTGGTTTGTCGCCAAAGCGGGCAACTGACGGTTGCGGTTTGTCGGGTCAACAACGTCACCGTCAACGATTGTCATTTCACCGACACCCGCACGGGCAATAAATTCGGCAGCAAACGAGCCAACGCCGCCTAAACCAACGACTAATACGTGCGATTTTTGTAAAATATCAACGCTCGTCTCGCCGACTAAAAGCGTTGTTCTTGATAACCAACTAGGATTCATAAAAGAAATGATAAATGATAACGGAATTATCGGTTAAAAGACTCAACATCAAATCTGACGCGGGTTTCAAACCCGCGTCAGATTGTAACTCGTTGAAAATCAATAAATTAGAGTTCTAAGTTTAGGATTACGTCTTTTAACCGATAATTCCGAATGATAAAGTAGGAATGATGAATGAACGACTAAATCAATGGAGCATTCATCATCAGCAATAATAAAAGAGGCGCAAAACTAAGGCGAGAAGTACTAAAATGTGCATTTTTTGGAAAAAATACTGAGGGGCCTATTAAACTTTACTACAACCAATTTATTTGTTCTGTTATCTTTACGAATCAAAACTTACTGTCCAAAACGTCAAACTTATTTTTTATATGAAACAACGCTACATTTTTATTTCTGCCCTCGTATTATTTCTAATTTCCTTGCTTGTTGTTGGTTTTTATTACACTCAACAAAAAAAGCAAACCGCCCTTTTCAATAAACACATCATTGACCACATACACGCTCAAAAAACGAACGTTTTTTTCGCGCAAGCCGACGCGCATAAATACACACAGGACTACGAACGGGTGAGGTTATTGCCTATTATGAACAGGCAATAACAGTATGCCCTAAAAACGCTAGTCGATTGCGAGAATGTTATTATTTGTTAATCAGACATTACGCACGGCTTGATTCCCCGAGTGATAAGGATTTTAAGCAACATTTTTGGGCAAAATTGGCTGATTTAGAAAAGATAGTTAGGATTCAAAGCAATTTAGGTGCTTATAATAATCAAAAATGGGTGCTTTCAGATTATTTGATAGGCACTTACTACGACAATCTCAAACAAGTTGATTCCGCTATTTATTATCTAGCTCCATTTTCAAAGGCTTATCAAAACGATTCGGCACATAGTCGAACAATTTTATCTGAAACGTATGTCACATTAGCCCACAACTATGAGGTATCATCGACGCAAAGTAAAAAAACGGTCTTATTGGATTCTGCCTTGTTTTGTTTTAAAATGAATTTGCTCAATTATGCCAACGATAAAAACGTTGTGGGCCGTTATTGATAAGGCACTGAAGTGCCCGTGAACATCCTTCGGAACTGCCTGCATGATGGGTCATAAGGACAATACCCTCACGCTGAGTCATAACGACAACGAATGAGGAAAAAGGTAAACAAGCAGACGAATCCATATTTGTTACCCCCTCAGTAAAACCCCATTTTAGTACCTGTTAACCCCTATTTTTGATTGAATAACGCTATTTTATACCTTAATCTACATAACCCTAAAAAATCCTTACCTAGCAAGTGGTTGGCAATAGAAAACGTGGTTGTCTCCATCAAGACAGCCGCGTTTTTTATTGGTGTAAACGACGAAAAAGCCCCTTTTAACGATTTATGAAACATAAAATGGTTAAAATATTGTATTTTTGAGCATACAATAAAATTGAGTTTTGAGTTGCACGCGACTCAAAACTCAAAACTTTTTCCAATCACTTTTCTAAAACGTTTTAACAATGAAAAAAAATCACATTTACGCTAGCCTTTGCTTGTTTTTCCTCCTCAATTCAGCCATTTTGTCTGCTCAAACAGTCGGTTACACGGTCGTCGGCGGGACGTGTGCGGGAGCATTTACGCTTACTTTGAGCGCACAAATCAATGACAAAAATAGCTATTCAGGTTCGGGCGTTTCGTTCGGTACTTCCACCATTTCTTGGACGGGAACGCAATGGCAAATTAGTAACTCGCTTGCGGGTGTGCTGTTCACAAATGCCGCAGTAACGGCCTTAAATCCGCCTTGCTCAACGGTCGGTACGTTCGTCGCAGTAGGAGCTTGCGCGGGTGGAACGGTGACAAGTTCAAGCGGCGATTGTGCCACGAGCATTATTCCAATTGAATTAATGGATTTTAAAGCCCGTTCAGTCAACAATAAGGCCATCGAATTGATGTGGCAAACCGCTTCTGAAACCAATAATCAAGGCTTTCAAATTGAACGCAGCAACGACGGAGAGACTTTTACGGTGATTAATTTTGTCAAAAGCCAAGGCGATTCCAAAACTTTCAAATCGTATCAATCCGTTGACAATCAATTTTTTATGAATGCCAATAATTATTACCGCCTTCGGCAAATAGACAACGATGGTAAAGAAACGGTATCGAGAATTGTAAGTGTCAAAGTGGTGTCGAAAGGTAAAATGATGGTCGCCCCCAATCCCGCACGTACCCACGTAAGCCTTAGTTTTGAAGGCGAACAAGGCGTTCTAAACATCTATGACTTGGTGGGTAGAGTCGTTTTGACAAAAATAATTAACGTCAATGATGCCCCATTGATTGATGTTTCGATGCTTTCCGCAGGGCATTATATCCTCGAAATCACGGCGAATAAGCAGATATTCAAGGAGAAATTGGTGAAAATTTAAGTTATCCACGGATTTAGATACCCCCTCAGTAAAATCGCCTTGCAAACGTTGTTTGCAAGGCGATTTTGTTTTTATACTCTGCTGCAATAGGTTTTGTGCATTTGCAGTCACTTGAATTAAGGTGATTCTATTGCTCGCTTCGCCCGCAGAAAGGGAGCAGATGTGGT
>JAYSRS010000494.1:0-10146 GCA_043720935.1 Saprospiraceae bacterium | reverse complement strand
AAAAAAGTATCGTCATTACCATTTAATCGTTGTTCAACAACATCAAAAACGTCGCAACCACGGTGCCGCAATGCTTGAACAATAATCGGATTAATATTTTCATCCGTTAAAAATGCGTAATTAATGAGCTTCATAACCTAGTGATTGACCTCAAAAACAACATCGTTTTTAAGTTGTGATGTAGCGTATTCCACCGCTTGTCTTACTCCAATTTCAGGTAAATGCGGATAATTTTTGACAATATCGGCGATAGACGCACCCGATGCTATCAATTCTAAAATAAACTCGACGCTAATACGCGTACCTTTAATGCAAGGCTTACCACCGAGAATTAAAGGATTTCTAGTTATATAACTAAATTGTTGCATGACTTTTAAATTTTGTGCAAGATAATTCTTTTCAATAAATTTGTATAAAATTACAGATACATTACCCTAAAAATAGGAAAATCGGGTAACATTTCATATCAAAAAATGACCCCCTCAGTATAAAACCCTTATTGGGTTATAAAATCCTCTTTAAAAATCTTCCTTAAATACCGCATCAAATCCCGTGCATTTTGTTCCTCAAAACACATCGGCGGCTTAATTTTTATCACATTATTTTGAGGGCCATCCACGCTCATTAAAATGCCGTGGGTTTTCATCCGATTGGCCAAATAAGCCGTTTTAGCGGTTGCAGGAATCTTGTTAGGTTCAACCAATTCAAAACCCAAAAACAAGCCTTCACCGCGCACATCGCCGATTAAAGGCACGTCTTTTTGAAGATTTTGCAGTTCAGATTTCAAAAATTCGCCAATTTTCAAGGCATTTTCTTGCAATTTTTCTCTTTTTATGACTTTCAGCGTTTCCAAACCAATTGCCGCCGAAACGGGATTGCCGCCAAACGTATTAAAAAATTCCATGCCGTTTGCAAAAGCAAGTGCCACCGCTTCCGTACACGCAACCGCCGCCAAAGGATGCCCGTTGCCCATCGGTTTGCCCATCGTCACGATGTCAGGCACGACGTTTTGCAACTCAAAACCCCAGAAATACTTGCCCACACGACCAAAACCGACCTGCACTTCGTCGGCAATGCACACGCCGCCCGCCTCACGTATGTAGGCGTAGGCACGACTCAAATAATTGTCGGGCAAATCAATTTGTCCACCACAACTGACGATGCTTTCGGCTAAAAAAGCGGCAACGTTTCGCCCCATTGATTGAATGTGTTGAATTGCGGCTTTGACGTGTTCGGCGTAGCGTTCGCCTGTTTCGCTTTTATCGCCTTGATAAATGCCCCTAAAACTGTCGGGCAACGGCACGATGTGCGTATTTTCGGGTTTGCCCTTACCGCCTTTTCCGTCGAATTTATAGGAACTCACGGCGATACAACTACTCGTATTCCCATGATAACCAACCGCTAACGCAATTATATCTTTTTGATGTGTGTAAGCCTGTGCCATCCGCAAGGCCAATTCGTTTGCTTCACTTCCAGAGTTGACAAAGTGTAAAACCGACAATTCTTTGGGCAAAGTGGCCAACAATTCTTTGGCAAAATCGAGAATAGTGTCGTGCAAATAGCGCGTATTTGTGTTCAAAACGGCCATTTGCTCCTGCCCTGCTTTCACCACTTTCGGGTGTTCATGCCCAACGTGCGCGACGTTGTTCACGGTGTCCAAATAACGCCGCCCCGTATCGTCAATCAAATACTGTCGCTCCCCCCTCAGTATTTTGAGTGGTTTTTCGTAGGAAATACTCAAACTTTTGCCCAAATGTTGTTTCCGATAGGTCAATAAATCTTGATGCGAAGGCTCCTCAGTATTCACGAGTTTTTCATCTTTAAACAAGTCATTTGGATTCGGGCAAATAGACGACCAAACGTCAACAGCATTCGGCAAACAGACACCTGCGAAGTCATTTTTATAGTCCAACAAATCCAAAATAATTTGAAAATGCAAGTGCGGTGTCCAATTTCCATTTTCGGAAGGCGCGCCTAATTCGGCAATCTTTTTGCCCTTTTTGATTTTTTTACCAATGGTCATGTTAGCGATACTTTTCTTACTCAAATGGCCGTAAAGTGTATAGAAAACAAGATTTTTCAACGGTTTATGCTTTAAAATAATTACACCACCGTAATCTTTATCCGCCCCATTGTAAGAAAAATCAACGATTTCTCCATCAAAAAGTGCATGGACAGGCGTGTTTGCAAGATGCCAAAAATCAACGCCTAAATGCACCGTTCTGTATTCAAAACCATTATTGCCTTCGATTTTAAAGGCGTCGGTTGCGTACAAAGGCCGCGTTTCCAAATAGCCGCCTGCGATAATTGAGTCGGGATTTTCAACTTGCAAAACAGTCATTTTATGAGTAAAAATCGTTGTGTTTTGATATTCTGAATAGTTGCCCAAAAACACGCTGCCGATGCTTAAATCCACTTTAAAAACGTCCGACAAAAACAGCGTAGGGAATAAATCTTGAAGGCTAAATGCTTGATTTTTCGCCCAATCGTCAAACGTTTTCCGATTTGGAACGGGCGTAAAACCGCAAGCATTTCGGAAAGAAAAATGAGCCAATTGTGGCGGAATCGTGCGCCATTTTCGGAGCAAATCCCAAGCGGGTTTTTCGCTAATTGTCAAATAGACGTTGTCGGGTTCTTCGATTTTGTTAATTGCCGATTTTGTTACACAAATCGCTAAACGCATGGCAATCAACGTATAAAGTATAGTTAATTCTTCTTCTTTCAAAGAAAATTGATTGTTGTAACCAGCAACCAAAGGCAAAGCCGCCGACAACGGGTCGGGTTTGTCCATAATTGCGTAAGCCAAAGTGACGGCTAAATCGTTTATGGTTTGGGTATAAATCGCATCGCCGTAATCAATGACTGCCAATACTGAGGGGTCTGTTAAATTATCATTTACAACGATATTATTGTCGTTTGCATCGTTATGAATCACCGATTTTCGGAGCGCGTTGTAAGGCGTTTGAAAGGCTTTAAATTGATGGATAAAATGCGTCAAACAGGCTTTTTGTTCGGCATCAAATAAGTCTAAATAATTATCTATCCACGCCGCCTGTGCAATGTCCCATTGAAAATCTCTTTTAGCAAAATCATGGTTAAAATCGCTCAATGCGCTTGTAATTGCCCCGCATTTCTGCCCCAAACTGTACCGCAAATCGTCTAATTGAGGATTGACAGACGACCACAAACGACCCGATGTCCAATCTAACAAACGAATTTTACGCGTTTGATTGAAGGCGTCAACGATAAATGTGTCGTTCTCTGCTGTCATCGTTTTGATGATTTTGGGGAACTTAAAATCGGGCTTTTTCCTGTCCAAATGCAGCAATAAGGCTTGTTGAAAATCGAAATAATCGTCTTTTCTCGCCGAAGGACGGCTGATTTTCAGAATAAAATTGTCGCCGTTTTCCGTAGCAATTTTGAAATTAGCGTCCAATTCTCCCGCTTGTTTTGTGGCTTTTCCGCGAATGCCGTAGTGCTGCAAGGCAATATCTTCGGCTTGCGTTTCGGCAATAAATAATGATTTTGACATAAAGAAAATTTAAAATTTCAAATTAAAGTATGTAATAATTTGATTATCAATTGTTTACAAAATGAAATAGTGTACTTTCGGCAATTTCCGCTTTGGCTTTTTCACGGCGGCGTAGCTGCCAAATCTTGGTAATATTTAAACTACACTCCTTCATTTTTTACGCGGTGTAACCGCAAAATAGGCAGTTTTGCGGTTACGCCGCCTAGAAAATGGGTCATTGGGCTGAGTGTTACCGAGATTTTGCAGCTACGCCGCAACTGGAAATTCCAAAGCAGAAATTACTGGTGTGCTTTATTTCTACTCAATTTTGATTAGAAATTATTGATTATTTATGCGGATTTTTTCGCCAAGAATACACCAAAATCACAATCCGCGAATAACTCGCTACCCCCTCAGTAACGCCTTGACTTTTAAGAAAAATATCGTTAATTTTATCGGTCGAAAACCACGTTGGATACTTTAATAAACGTTGATTTATCGCCTCTAAATCGTTTCTAAAACCTTCGGGCAACGTTGCCCTAAACGCCTTGTACGCTTCGGGATTAATGCGCCGATAATTCGACGCCACATAACGATAATAATTTATAAAACCCGAATAACGTGTATAATTATCTGCCGAATTGATGCACGCCAAATAAGCCACAAAATTAGCCGTCGCTTCTTCTGTCCAACCATATCCGTGGGCCAATTCATGCGCCATCGTGAACGGTTTTTCAAGCGGATGCAAGGCATTGTCAATCGAAGATTCGCCCGTAAAAGGCATATAAATACCAGAAATACCGAAACGAAACAGTAAACCATCGGGCGAAATAGCGCGTCCGCGTAAACGACCTCCCGCCTTAAAATCATTTTTTTCAAGAAAAGTGGAGACATCTGACCTCATTTTGTCCTCAAAATCGTCAGAAAAGTCGTTTTTACTGAGGGGGTCGTTTTCCAAAATTTTTCTAACATTTATCGCTTCATTTGCCGCAATTTCAAGTTCTTGACGTAAGGCCAAAGTGTCGGGTTTTTCTATCGTCAAACCGATTTGTTTGGAAAAATTAGGCCGTGCATAATTGAAGCCCCATAAAATCATAAAGTTAAATACGAGAAAACCTGCAAAGTTCAACAAGTTACGTCCGCTTGTAATGAGGCGTTTACGGAACGGAATTTGTTTGGTCAAAAGCGTTTTGAAAAATTTGATAACGTAAATAATCACAATACCGTAAAATACCAACAACAATGGAAAAGGCAGCCACGCCAACGACCAATCAAAAAGCCAACGAACGCCTAAAAAGACGCCACGGCTGTAAAATTGCTCCACATACTGAGGGGCCTCGCTCGCTAAATAGCGCAACAACAAGGCCGCTAAGCCTAGCAGAGTCCAATGCCACAACGACCAAATTTTTTTCATGTCTAATGATGATGAATGAATGACAGACGTAACGCGACCTTAAGGTCGCGCCACTCTTAAGCAATTATATTATATTTTTAAACTTATAAACGTATGAAAATCAGTATGTTAAATCACATTAGTTCTTGTTTAAAATTGGGCAACTTTCAAAAAATTGCCCAATTTGGCGCGTTCGGAATGCTTGGCCTTTTGATGTCTTGCAACTCAAAACCGACCCCCTCAGTACCGAACGGTGTAAGCCCCTTCGATACGACGCATTTTGAAACGCAAGCCTTGTCGGCAGAAGACCGCGCAAAACTCGCAAATGCGACGGGAAAATCAGTTATTCCCATAGAAATTGACGCTTTGGCGACAAAAATTAACACGGCAACGGGCAAATTGCACTTGTTTTGCTTTTGGAATTTGGAAAGCCCCAACAGCGTTGCGACGCTAAAAGCGGTCAATACGCTGTCAACAAAGTTCGATTCGACGAAATTACACATTACTTTTATCAATATGCCCGGGCGGCAAACGATGGAAGCGATAAATCTGTTCATCCGCGAAAACCAATTGTCGGATGAAACGTTAATTCTCGAAAAAGCCGATGTGTCGTTTTTTGCGAAGCGTATTCGGAAAGATTTTACAGGCGTAACGGGGTTGCCCGTGATTATTTTGACCAACAAAGCAGACAAAACCCTCCAGTTTTACAACCGTTTGATGGATGAAAAAGAATTATCGGCCATTATTCAACCCCTTTTGTAATGTGCAAAATGGGCCACTGATTGGACTGATGCGACTGACTTATACTGATTTTTAGTTTCCTTCTAAATGACAAAAAAAATCAGTATAAATCAGTCGTATCAGTCCAATCAGTGGCCCATGATGCCAAAACAGACCATGACTTAAAACCGAAATTGAGAAAAAAACGTATTTGGTGTATGTCACGTCGTTCGGCGCGTTTGCTTTAAGTACCGACGGGCTTAAATCCGAGATACACAATAATTTTGTTCACTAAATTTTTTAATGCTATGCAAAAAATCATGCAAAAAATTATGATTCCCTTGGCGTTTGCCATCACCGCCATTTTTTTCACGTCGGCTTGCAAAGAACTCGACAAACTGACGCAATTTGAGATTAATTACAGTTCAACGGCCAAAATTGCGGCCAATTCTGTCATTAATTTGCCGATTGATTTGCTTACACCCGACATTACGACCAATTCGCAGTCGGAGTTTTCGAGCAAAAACACGAACAAAGATTTGATTGAAGCCATCAAATTGTTGAGGCTGAATTTGCAAATCACAAGCCCAACAACGCAACGGTTTGACTTTCTGAAAAGTATCGAAGTTTACATCAAAGCGGATGGTTTAGGCGAGTTGAAAGTTGCCGAAAAATTGGACGTTCCAGACACCGTAGGCACCGATTTGAGCCTCGATGTGAAGGAAAACGACCTCGCCCCTTACATCAAAAAGGATAAATTTTCGCTTCGTTTGAAAGTTGTGACCGACAAAACCATCACGCAAGAAGTTAATATGAAAATCAATTCGACGATTTTTGTGGATGCGAAATTATTGTAAGACCCCTCAGTAAAAGGCGTAAAATGGGCCACTGATTAAGCTGATGCGACTGATTTTCACTGATTTTTATATTTCTACGGAATAAAAAAGAAATCAGAGAAAATCAGTCGCATAAGTTTAATCAGTGGCCCATTCGTTTAGTACCTCAATTTATCCAAAATCAAATCAAGATTGATATTTTGTTCAATCATTTCGACGGCCCGCGTCATTTTCCACGGCGTTTCTAGGTTGATTTTCACCTCAATCCGAGCAATATTAACGACCGCCCCGTAGGTTTCCAACATCGTCCGAATCAACGGAATTTTATATTTTTCGATAAATTCGACCGTTGTTTTGCTATAATCGCCGTGTCCCGTAGCGATTATACCCGAAAACGGCGACTCTTCCCAGTTGTTTTCCTTCATCACCGCCAAGGTGTTTTCAATCGCCAAACTCAACCGCGTTGCCCCTACACACAAGAGCATATTTTTATTTTTTCCGCGCAATTCTTCACTCGAAATCATCGAACCTGCCATCGTACCTTCCACCATATTATTAAGGCGGTCAGCGTTGTAATCGACCGTCCCTTTCACGCTTTCCACAATCGTTCGGAGCAACGGAAAACTCATCGTTTTGTCGAACGGCATTGAACCTAAAAGCGGAATATCCATGGGTTCAAGCCATTTTTGAACGTAATATTCGACTTTTTCGCGTTTATTTATCAAGACTTTATTCAAAATAACGCCGATAATTGGCACATTCAAACGGTAAAATTTTTCCATACACATACTCATCATATCAATTGTATTGCCTATACCACCTTCGGCAACCATGATGACACCTGAATCCGTCAAATGTGCCACATCAGCATTTGACATACCGACAACCGACCCCACGCCAGGATGCCCCGTGCCTTCAAAAATCGTCAGTTGATGACGGCGGTCAAGCTCTTGCGAGGCTCTGATAATGTCATTTTTGAAGTCAAAAAGGGCTGGATTATCCAAAAAAACGGTCGTTGCACCATGCCCCAAAATCACGGGGCTATGTACTGCGGGGTCGCTTTCAAAGCCCAATAAATCAGAAAAAAGAACGACGTCTTTATCTACTTGCAAGCCGTTTTGAAGGACAAAACGTTGGCCAACGGGCTTAGAATAGCCGACATTGATGCCTTTGTTGCGAAAAGCGGAGACGAGTCCGAGGGTTGAGGTCGTTTTACCGACGTGCTGCGACGTGGCCGCAACGTATAAACTTTTGTAGGACATAAGCGAAATGATGAATGATAAATTATGAATGTTTCTGACGAAGGCCAAAAATAAGACCCCTCAGTAATTTTCCAAGAATTTTAGTGGAAATTTAAACGGAATCATCGGTTATTTATCGCATTGCGGCGTAGCTGCAAAATCTCGGTAATATAACGCACGAATACACGATTTTAAATGCTGTGTAACCGCAAAACAAGCGATTTTACGGTTACACCGCGTAAAAAAATGGCGGCTTATTTAATATTACCGAGATTTTGCAGCTACGCCGCAATGCGATAATTAACCGATTAATCCGAATTTTAATAACGTTTGTTCAATTCCTCATTCATCATTCAAACTAAAAAACCTTTCTGCTCGTGTGAACAGAAAGGCTCTCCAAATTATTCAAAAATGTATGTAACATTTTCTTTTGACTGTGCTTTGCATAATTTAGCGGGTGCAATGACGCTGTAACGGATTAAAAAAAAAGAGGAAACGATATTAATTTAATGTTAAGTTTCATGACGCTTAATATTTTTCCAATCCTATCTTTTAGTCAAATCTTTGATAATCAAATAATTACACCTTAAAATTATGTTGTTATAAATCAACTTTCTCATTAGAAAACCGTTTTATTAATTTTGATTTTTATTTAACGATTGGATTCCAATCAAAAAAGTATTTTTGCCCCCGTTTTCGATACGATTTCGATAATATGTTGATAATTCACATTTCAATTCAGACAACTCATTTCAAAAATGAAGAAATTTAGTATGACTTTTATGGCCGTAATCATGGTGTTTACGGTCGGTTTTTCACAAAATCCAACAACTCAAAAAATGGATTCAGCTAGTTACAGCTTGGGCGTTTTGTTCGCTCAAAATTTTAAAAAAGGCGAACAAGTCAATATTGACGCCGACGCAATGAGCAAAGGTTTTTCCGATGCGATGAAAGGCACAGAGGCTATTAATGCCGAAAAAGCCAATCAAATTTTCAGCAGTTTCATGCAATCGGCCAGCCAAAAGAAATTTTTGCCGAACATAGAAGCGGGTAAAAAATTCTTGGCCGACAACGGCAAACGCGCAGGTGTTACGACAACTGCAAGTGGCTTGCAATACGAAATAATGACGGCAGGAACGGGCGCAAAACCCTTGGCAACCGACAAAGTAACGGTACATTATCACGGTACATTGTTGAACGGCAAGGTCTTCGACAGTTCGGTTCAACGCGGTCAAACAATTGATTTCCCCGTGAACGGCGTTATTCAAGGCTGGCAAGAAGCCCTACAATTGATGCCGCTTGGCTCAAAATGGAAGGTTTTTGTTCCTTATAACCTCGCTTACGGCGACCATGGTGCAGGTGCTGACATTGGCCCTTACGAGACTTTGATTTTTGAAGTCGAATTGTTCAAAATCAACTAATAGTAGGTTTTGAGTTTTGGGTTTTGAGTTTTGAGTTGCGGATTACGCCGCCCAAAACTTAAAACCCAAAACTAACTAATAGTAGGTTTTGAGTTGCGGGTTACGTTACCCCAAACTCAAAACTCAAAACCCAAAACTCAAAACCCGAAACCCGAAACTCAAAACTCAAACCATGCGTATAGATATTATTTCCGCCGTTCCCGATCTTTTGGCGAGTCCGTTCAGTCATTCGATTATGAAAAGGGCGCAAGAAAAAGGCTTATTTGAAGTCGTTGTGCATAACCTACGCGACTACGCGACAGGCAAAAACAAACAACTCGACGACTATCAATTTGGTGGCGGTGCGGGGATGGTGATGTTAATTGAGCCAATTGCACGCTGTATAAATGCTTTGAAATCAGAACGTAACTACGATGAAATCATTTATTTGACGCCTGATGGAAAACGATTTGACCAACCGACGGCCAATCATTTATCTATGAAAACCAATTTGATGATGCTTTGCGGCCACTACAAAGGGGTGGACGAACGCATCCGAGAACTGTTTATTACGATGGAAATGTCTATCGGTGACTACGTTTTATCAGGCGGCGAACTTGCGGCGGCGGTCATGACGGATGCGATAGGCCGACTAATTCCCGGGGTTTTGGGCGATGAAACGTCCGCTTTGTTCGATTCTTTTCAAGACAATTTGCTCGCCCCACCCGTTTATACGCGCCCTGCGGACTACAACGGACTGAAAGTACCCGACGTTTTACTATCGGGTCACGAAGCCAACATTCAAGAATGGCGGTTTGAAAAATCAATGGAACGCACCAAAGAACGACGACCTGACCTTTTGAATTAAGAATTAAAAACGGAATTATCGGCTTTATGGCACAGCGCACGTTTGGGGAACTTTAAAAGTTCCCCGAACGTTGAAACCCCGAATACGCCCCAAATCCGTTAGAATTTGCACATTTATAGAAATCAAAATGAATGATTTTCACCGACTCCGTAGGAGTCGAACGTTAATAATGAGCTG
>JAYSRS010000493.1:0-10177 GCA_043720935.1 Saprospiraceae bacterium | reverse complement strand
CGTGAGTTGTATTACCGAGATTTTGCAGCTACGCCGCAATACATCAATTTAACTAATTAATTCCTAATTATTTTACCGTAGGATACTCAATTCTAACGTGATGAATACTTTTCAACGTCTTTTTAAAACTCTCTTTACAACGCTCTAACTCATTGAATGTCAAGGCTGATTGCTCTAATTGACCTTGTTTTATTTTGTTGTCAATAATACTTGACACTAAATTATCAATGCCGTCACTCGTCGGTATTTTCATGCTTTTTGCAGCAGCTTCCAAGCTATCTGCAAGCATTAAAATTGTTTCTTCACGTGTTGTTGGTTTTGGGCCATTATAAACAAATTTAGCGCGTTCAATAGCTTCAAAATAAAGGGTAATTATATCTGAATTGGATTTTAATTCATTACTAACAACGCTTAATTCATTATTTTTATTAACTACATTATCATCAGAATTAAGTGTATTTAATTCATTATTTTCCTTATTAATAACATTTAATTCTACATTTTTAATAACTAAATCATCATTAGAATTGACAACATTTAATTCATTGTTTTTATTGCTTAATTCATTACTAATAACGTTTAATTCCACATTTTTATTAAATAAATCCTCATTAAAATTAGCGACATTTAATTCTTCATTTTTAATTTTTAATTTAAAATTGGCGGCACTTAATTCTTCTTTTTTAATTTTTAATTTTAAATTATCAATATGTTTTCTGTAAAAAAACTCGACAGCCGTAGTCCCGTGATGCGTTTCTATGAAGCGAATAATGGGTTGCGGCAAGCCAAATTTCGTTGCCATTTTGACCCCCTCAGTAACATGAGCCATAATGACGGTGGCAGATTCCAACGAACTTAATAAATCATGTGCATTTGTACCTGATTGATTTTCAATGAAATATTGTGGTTTGAGCGTTTTTCCAACGTCGTGATACAAGGCCCCAACTTTTACCAACAAGTCATTCGCGCCGATTGACACCGCCGCCGCTTCCGATAGATTTGCGACTTGCAAAGAGTGCTGCAAAGTACCGGGTGCTTTCATGGATAATTCTTTTAACAAGGGATGATTTAAGTCACTTAATTCAGCTAATGTAATGCTTGAAATAAAACCAAATAAATTGCCGAATAAAGGAATTAACGGATAAGCTAAAAGCGTTAAAAAACCATTCAATCCTAACCAAATTAATACTGTCCAATTAATTAAAGCTAAATTAGATTCTTCAATAAATGAAATACCAATATAACCCAACATATAGACCATAATTATTGAGGCAATTGATTGATAGAAATTGCCCCAATAACGGGTATCAAAACGCGAAAAAACAACAACTAAACCTGCTAACATTTGCAATAAAATAAATTCATAGCCAGGCGATGTAATTAATCCCGCAATTAACACCGAAATTGTGTGCGTAACAAAAGCCAATTCACGATTATAAAAGTTTTTTATAATAATTGGTGCAATACAAAACGGCACAATGTACGGATGCAACACCTCCGACGCCCGAACGCCGTACATCAGATACGTATAAATCACCATCCAACCCAATAAAAACACAATCCAACGGAGTTTGTCGTAAGCTGTTTTAGCGTTGTTTTTCAAGTAAAAAAGAAATAAAGACAACGCAATACCAATTAATAAAACGTAGCCAAACAGCACCAAATAGAATTTTCGACTCGCCAAATAATCAGATTCGTAATGCTCTTTGAAGGAAATTAATTTTTGATAAACACCTTGCGTAATGATGCCACCTTTCGGCACAATTAACTCGCCGCTTTTCACCATACCCCTTGATGTGGACATTTTTTCTAATTCTTGCTGCTTAAATTCTCTTGTTTTTTCGGCATTGAACGCCAAATTTGGCGACAGCAACGGCTCTAACAAAGGCAGTAAAAATTCGGGTTCTTGCAGCTTCGCAAAGGGCAACGAATCGCTCAACCACTCCTGCGCTTTTTGCGGTGTGAGGAGATTTTGATAGGTCTGTTTTTCTGTCACATTGCCGCGTAAAATATTGATAACAAACTCTTTATCTCGTTTTTCCAAAAACGTATCTATCTTCAAAACGCCCTTCGACAGCAAGCGGCCAATGACGTAATTACCGTAATTTTGATACCCCTCAGTATTTCGAGCCACGTCGGGAAATTGCAGCCGCGACTGCTTCAATTGCGCGTCGAAACGCTGCACGAACAGCTTTTTTCGCTCCGCAATCGCCTCCAAATCAATCTCGTAATAAGGCGACACATTGCGGTCGAGGTCAGCGCGTTCTTTGGCCATTTCTTCGGGGCTTTTCAGAATTGCAAAGTCAAAATTGGCCATCAAATCCTCATACAGCCACGTTTGCCCCTGCGTAAACTTGTATTTAAACGTCGCATTCGTCGGCAACAACGGCCACAACGATAGCAAAGCCGCCGCCGCCACAATGTACCGCGCTGAGTTTGGAATGCGCGCAAAGAGTTTTTCCCAAAAATTTTTCATCGTTCTATTTTTTGCTAAAACACATAGATTTATTTCACACAATTCTAAAACACGTAGGCACATAGGACACATAGTTTTAAATTTTGTTCTAAATGATAAAAAGGAGACTAAAACTATGTGTCCTCGTATGTTTAATTTTGTCCATGCACTTATGCGTTAAATAACGCGGCGAAATTAGCAATTAAAAAGATACCCCTCAGTATTTTACGTTTCTACTTTTGAATTTCAAGCCTGTCCCGATTTTTCTTCGGGGCTGCGGCGTAGCTGCGAAATCTCGGTAATACAAAACGTATAAGCCCGTTTTTCCGTGCGGTGTAACCGCAAAACCGTCTGTTTAGCGGTTACACCGCATTAAAAAAAAGTTGATAATTCTAATATTACCGAGATTTGGCTGCTATGCCGCCGTGAAAAAGCAAAAGCAAAATTCAATATGTCTCTAAAAAAGTGGCAACATAAAACCGACAATCCCATTTTTTTAAAAAGCAATAAACCTAAGAATTCAATTTATGTCCCTACATTGCGGGCTTCTAACAAACCTTTTTCAATCATTCTAATTTTTAAAACATGACTAAATCACTCTTGATTTTTACCCTAATTTTAAGTTTTTCTGCAACGCTTTTGGCTCAAACCAAACCTAATGCTACTGTTAATTTGTTGGGCAAAACCCTCACCTTACCGCAAGAAAAAGCCTATTTAAGTTTTGACAAACCCTTCTATTCCGTCGGTGAAACGATGTGGTTTAAAGCCTTTGTCGTGGATGCAACGAGCCACGCGACCGACACAATCAGCGCGGTTTTGTACGTTGATTTCCTTGAAGAAACCACAAACCGCTTGATTTCGCAGCAAAAACTGAAAATTTCGGACGGAACGGCTTTTGGTGCATTCAATACTGAGGGGGTCAAATCGGGGCGACTTTTGGTGCGCGCTTACACAAATTGGATGCGAAATGTACCAACCGATTTTCATTTCAACACCGTTATTACGCTTTTAGATATTAATAAATCGCCAGTTGTAACGCCTTCAAAACCCGTAATTAATATGCTGCAATTTTTCCCCGAAGGCGGTAATCTAGTGGATGGTTTGCCTTGCAATGTGGCATTTAAAGCGACCGATGACGGTGGAAAAGGCATTGCCGCAAAAGGAGAAATTGTGAATGAAACAGGCGAAAAAGTCGCTGATTTTAGTGACGATTTTAACGGCATGGGGCGTTTTACGTTCAAGCCTCAAATGGGTAAAAAATACACCGCAAAGCTTGAAAATGGGTCAAAAGCATTTGATTTACCCGACGTTTTGGCCAACGGATTGGCTTTGACGGTGGACAATTCAAAGGCCGATATGCCGATTCGATTGTTTGCTTACTTGAATTATTCGGTAGAAAAAATGTCTAATTCTTTTACCATTTTAGCGCATCAACGCGGAAAAGTGGGTTTTATGAACCAAGTTTTGGTGAAAGACAAGGCCAATTTCAAGACTTTCAAAGGCGTCATTCCGCGCACTAATTTTGAAGAAGAAGGCATCGTCACCATTACGATTTTTGATGATGCGGGTATGCCGATTGCCGAGCGTTTGGTGTTTATTGAAAACAAAAAACGGCATCTGACCGTCAATTTAAAAACCAATAAAACGACGTATAATAAACGTGAACAAGTGACTGTTGACGTTGAAACGACCGACAGCGACGGCAAACCGACGGCGGCAAATGTCAGCTTCAGCGTCTTGAATGCGGACAAAATAACGGCCCCTCAGTATGCGGAGGATTTGCGCGCTTATTTGTTGCTGCGTTCTGATGTGAAAGGTGGCATTGAATTCCCGTCTTTTTACTTTGAAGACACGACGGCACGGGCGCGGCAGGCGTTGGATAATTTGCTAATGACGCAAGGTTGGCGGCGGTTTATATGGTCAGAAATATTGACGCAACGCATTGATTCTGTAGGCTTTACGCCCGATTTGGGTTTGACGGTGACAGGCATTGCGCGCCGCAATAAAAAGCCAATTGCTGAAGTTAGTTTGTTGGTTTCGGTACTCAACAAGACAGAAGGCAACCGTTTTCACTACGTTAAAACGGATAAAAATGGCCGCTTTTTGCTTGATAATTTGAGCTTTACGGACTCCACAAACATCAAAGTCAAGACCGCTAACTTGTCAAAAGACTATGCGATTGATTTTGCAAAAGAAAAAAATACCCCCTCAGTAATATCGGCTTTGGCGCAGAAAATGGACGCCAAAATGCTGTTTTCAAACGCACCAACCGACAATATGAAGGCTTATTTAGACGCTTCAAAATTGGCATTAGAAGGTGAACGCGGACGTGTTGAGCGTTCGATTGAGTTAGATGTCGTTGAAATCAAAGGAAAAAAGAAAGAGAAATTTGACCCACGCGTCATTTATACCGCCGAAAAAACCTACGAAATCAAAGACGGCGACACTTACGGCGGCGTTATGTTCGATTGGTTACGAACAGAAGCCAATTTAGACATGATTGAGACGGCGGACGGTGATATTGCTTTTAAACCTTTTCGCGGTAGCCTCCGTCAAGGTCGTCCTTTGTTAGTGATTGACGGCTCGCCGACGAACGATTTACAGATGTTGCGCGCCATTTTTGTCAACGAAGTCGAACGCGTTGACATCAACCGTATCGGCACGGGCGGCTTTTTTGACCCGACCGAAGGCGCAGAAGGCATGATTCACATTATGACAAAAGCGGGTAATCCAGATTACTACAAAAACCGAAAAACGGATGAAGTTTCGACCATTCCAGAAACGTTTTTAATTGGTTATTCCGTTGCCAAACAGTTTTATATCCCCAATTACAATGAGAAAAAACCCGAATATCAATTACCCGACCACCGCACAAGTATTTATTGGTCGCCGATGATTAAAACCGATAAAATGGGCAAAACATCTGTCTCTTTTTTCACAACTGACGACGCAGCCAATATGCGAATTTCGGCAGAAGGATTGGATAAAACGGGGAAAATTGGGATTGGAAAAGGGGGGTTTAAGACGAATTGAGGTATTTTGTTGAATCAGGTTTAATAGGATTTTTAGACGCCTTCAACGATGCGTGGCGTCTAAAAATTCTATTAATCCCATTGAAATCTTGATTAGAAGAAATCTTAATTCTAAAATTACAACCTTTATTATAGATTCCGCATCTAACAACTTGATGTCTATTTGTTTTATAATTAAAAAAAAGTTATGAAAAATTTAAGCAAAGTCCATTTTGGCCTACTCGCATTGTTATTTTTACTGCTTTTGACAAGCACATTTAAGCCTTTTAATGCGCCTATTGACCCGCTAACAATTGTTACCGATGAATCGTGGGAACTTCAAAGGTTATGGAAAAACGAAGCCTAAATTGATGGATAAAACGGTAGAAGCCAATCAAAAAAACCAACGCGTAGAAATGAAAATCCTGGCAAAGTAGTTAGATACCATAGCTTTAAAAAAGTTGTTAAATCTTCAATAAATGGTTAGCAGTTTCTAATGTGGGTTTTTCACGGCGGCGTAGCTGCCAAATCTTGGTAATATTTAAGCCATCAACCACTTTTTTTACGCGGTATAACCGCGAAACAGGTGGTTTTGGCGGTTACACCGCATAAAAATTGGGCTTATCTGTTTGTGTTACCGAGATTTTGCAGCTACGCCGCAGTCGAGAATTCCACATTAGAAATTGCTGAAAAATGGTACGAAAAAATGCAAGTTACTGACTATCAGCAACTTGCATTTTCATTACGTTCAGAAAACATTTAAAATTTCCTGAACGTCTGTCGCCGACATCCGAAATCCCACATCCGAAATCGTTAAAGGTCCTCATAAATTCGACTTCTTTCCACCGTCGTCGGCAATGGCCCGAAATGGCCAATTTTAATTTCAGCCATTCTACGCGCAGCTTTTGCAGCATTGATGAGCGAATGCCCATCCAAACGCGCCGTCAAATAGCCCGACCAAAAAGCATCACCCGCGCCCGTTGTGTCCTTGACGTCAACTTTTCGCGCCGCCAAAAAATGCCCCCCCTCAGTATTGGCCACAAAACAACCGTCGCCGCCCAAAGTCACGCACACTTCTCCCGCACCAAGGCTTAGGAAATGCGCCGCTGCCGCTTCGGGGTCAGTGAGTTTTTCGCCATAGAGGCGTTCCCAATCCACTTCACTACATTTGACGAATGCACCGTGACTGACGTATTTTGCAACGATTTCCCTAGCTTCGACATTGTTTTTCCAAATTTTTTGGGCATAATTGACATCTATACTCAATTTGCAGCCCAAAGCGGTTGCCCGACTTGCCGCATCCAAAATCGTCGTTTGAGCAGGATTCAACGATAAAGCGAAGCACGTTGTGTGAAAAATAGCCGCATTTGAGAGAACGGCGTCGCTGACTTGAGTGGGCAAAATATAGGTATCTGCTCCGCGATAAGCTTCAAAATCGCTCACATTTTTGGAGCGTGTCACCAAAATTAACGTAGTTGGCACATCGGCGACTTGAACGACCCCCTCAGTATTTAAACCTAAATTTCGGACATAGCCCATCAGAAAGTCGCCAAAACCGTCTTTGCCAACGCTTGAAATCAGCCCCGAATTGTTGCCTAATCGCTTCATATTCATCGCTAAATTGGCAGGACTGCCACCTACTAAGCGGCGATAAGACTCCACGGCGTCCATCGAATCGGCAAAATCTGTCGAAATCATGTCAATCAATAATTCCCCAACCGAGAGCAGGTCAATGGGTTTTGTTCTCATAAAACGTGTTGTTTAATTTTTTATACATTCTTGTTGTTGGAGGCGAGACGCCCAAAATCTTGTGGCAAATTAACGGCAATATTGGGATAAATAGTGATTAATTGTACTTAAAAATGGGTTTATACTGAGGGGGTGATTTGCGCTTCCAATGCCGCCGTCAATACTTCTAAATTCCAAGCCTTGTCAATCGAAAAATCGCCAATTGCCGTGCGCCTTAAAGCGGTCAGATACGCACCACTATTGCAGGCTTTGCCGAAATCGAAGGCGAGTGAACGGATGTATGTGCCTTTGGCACAATGCACGTAAAAATTAATATTTTCTTGCGTAATAGGTTGAATATCAAACTGATGTATCGTTATGCGACGCGGCGCAACGACCACTTCTTTACCCTTTCTGGCAAGTTCGTACAACGGCGTGCCTTCTTGTTTTATAGCTGAATAAATCGGCGGCAGTTGGTCTATTTCTCCTAGGAATTGTTGCCTTGCGGCTTCCAATACTGAGGGGGTGATGTGTTCGGTTGGAAAGTGCGCGTCTTCGGCGGTTTCGCGGTCGTAAGTCGGGGTTGTTGCACCTAGCTTGAACGTGCCTGTGTAGGTTTTGGGTTGACCCATAAAACTGTCAATCTGCTTGGTCATTTTGCCCACGCAAACAATGAGTAAGCCTGTTGCCAAAGGGTCGAGTGTTCCTGCGTGACCGACTTTGAGTTTTTTGTCTTTCAACAAATTTTTTAAGCGATAGCGCAACTTGTTGACGACATCAAAAGAGGTCCATTCAAGCGGTTTGTCAATCAAAAAAACACACCCCTCAGTAAGAAGGCGTTCTGTTGTTGAGTTGTCTAAGGTTGTAATAATTTTATCAATCATTTAATGCTGTTTGCTTTATGTACTGGTAACTTCGGAAATCTCAATTTACGCTAATCTATGCCAAACAACGTTGTCATTGCGAGGAGGGACGACGAAGCAATCTGTTCGATTTTAGCAGAATAATCATTAAAAAACGACTATTTCTAAGCAAAAAGAGTGCTAAAACTTAGAGATTGCTTCGTCGTGCCTCCTCGCAATGACGAGCCGTTTTATTAAGATTTGGGAGAAATTTGCAATTCCCGAAGTTACCAATATGTAAAAGATTTATAAAAAACAAGTTGCTACAATTTTCCAATATTTGCATCTATCCAAGCCGTCCGCTTGGTTATCCATGCCTTTGTGCGTTTGATTTCATCGTCGTAAGTTCCTGTAAAATTGTTCGGCACAACGGCGGTATTGAGAATGTTCCAGCGCGCAAAATTGCGTTTATCGGCTTTGGTTTGCGTTAGAAAATTGGCTTTTTCGTCAACGGCGGCGAGCAAATTGGTATCAGAAAATTGCGTTGTTCGTAGGGTTGACCAACGGGCTTTTACGAGGTCAGAAAAGTTTTTATCTTCCAACAACCGCTTCCACCAAAACGTAACGAGCCATGTATCATCGGGACAGTATTTGGTGTATTGATAGACCCAATAATTGTCTAACGCATTGATAGTGCCGCAAAAAGACGCGCTGCCAAACGTCAAATCAAAGTCCCAAATCGGCCCCATTTTGAGTTTTTCGCCGCGTTCTTTTTGCAGATACGTACTCAAACGATAGCCGTCGTGGTTTTGCATGAGTTCGGTGAGTAAGAAAAAATCAATAAAACTCGGAACATCTATGTATTTTTTATAACCTGCCGTATCCGTTTTAAAATTGGGCGAGGCCAAGGCTTTTTCAAAATTTTGAACGTAAGCCGTGATGTATTGCCGTTGCGGCGTCGAAATTGTCGCATCGCTTGGATAATCGAATAAAAAATGTGTTTTTGTATTTGTCGTCAATACACCGTTGACATCGTACAGGGATTTAAACGAATTATTAGCCGTGTAATTGACGTGTGACGTGCCGCCTTTTCCCGCCGTTTTGTCAATTTTAAGGATATAACCGCCCGTTATTGTCGTCGGGTCATTGTCCACGGCGTCTAATTTCTTCAAATCAACGCGGTTTTTATCGCGCTTCAATTTTTCCATCAGCACGTACAACCCCTTGTAATCACCGTTTATTTCAACTTCAACAAAAGCCGTCCGAGCTGCGTAGCGACCAATATTGTTTGAAAATTGATATGCTAAAACGTTCCTAATCAATGATTTATCGCCATAAGGCCCGTGCAAAATCCAATCACTTTCGGCAGGCAAACTCAAAACACTTTTAGCATCGGCGGTATTCGTCGCGTCCCACGTTTCAAAAGCGTAGGATTTTTTTTCGTAAATCAATTGAGAAATCGCACCCCGAATTTCGATGCCGATGTTTTCAGTCGCCACAACGCTGTCTTTGACGTAAATCTTCATCTCCGATTTTACTTTCGGTTCATCGACAATCGTCCCTATTGTTTTGATAACGAGCAACGGTATGAACTCGCCTTTGATGCCCATCGTCAGGTTCGGAGGCGTAACGACAATCGTTGTGTCGATGGGCTTGTCTTTTTTGCAGGAAAAAAGAGTAAAAAGGGTAATGACTAAAAGGAATTGGCGCATGATTAAGGTGTTTTTAGAATTAAGGATGGGTAAGGTTTTTAGTAGGATTTAATTTATACTGAGTAGTGGGTTTTATATATTTTCAGATTTTAAACGGAATTATCGGTTTTACGTCGCAAAATACTGAGGGGTATCTCATTGCGGCGTAGCTGCAAAATCTCGATAATAAAATCCCAAAACGCCCGATTTCAAATGCGGTGTAACCGCTAAACAAGTGGTTTAGCGGTTACACCGCTTAGAAAATAGGCTTTTTACGTTAATCATTACCAAGATTTTGCAGCTACGCCGCGACAAGGCATCTTTTATCATTTTGCGACATAAAGCCGATAATTCGGGAAGTTTCATTTTCCCTTGAAATAAGTGAACAACTTTAGCTTGAAAAATTACAAGCGTGCGTGATTCACTTTTATGAGTGAGTATTCATTAAAT
>JAYSRS010000492.1:0-10239 GCA_043720935.1 Saprospiraceae bacterium | reverse complement strand
GGTTAGTCATAAATGTATATAGCATGCGCATAAAATTTCTACATAATTAATTATCAATATTTTATGTATTCAAAAATTTTATTGCACAGTAGTTTAGTGAAAAATAGAAGGAGAATACGGCATCATTTCAAGAACTGTTAAGCATTTTTTCTTAAAATTGAACCTAAAACGCAAGGTGTAGTTCTAAATTTTATACCCCTCAGTATCTTGACATTTTTTTAACTAAAAAGCTGGCTATCAAGCAGTTGTATCTGTATTCGCCAATACATCAGCAATTTCCGCTTTGACATCATGGGCACACTGATTGGGCTGATACGACTGATTTATACTAATTTTTTTCTAGGAAATCATAAGAAAAATCAGTGCAAATCAGTCGTATCAGTTAAATCAGTGTGCCATAAAATTCCAAAGCGGAAAGTGCTGCCAATACATACACCCTCACCTGTGTCGTTACTGTACACAACGGTCAATCACAACGTCGCTCAATTTGCCCGTGCAAATACCTTTTAAAACAACCGTTTCACCAACTTTGAAATCGGTTTTGGCTTGCTTCGTGAATCTATCCAACACGCAACTTACGCCATTAATCGGGTCGCCCGTTTCAAGGCCGAGCGAGATGCCCGATGTGTCATTCTGAACACTTGCAATTGTCCCCGATACTTGAACGACAATCATGTTATCCGTTGAGCCAACGTATTTTTTATTGGCTGCAATTTCGTCAGCGGCGAACTCTGCCGCGAGTGCCGTTGCGGTTGTTGTAAACTTAGGTGCGCCGATTTCAGCGTGTGGTTTGTTCCACATATAATAGCCAAATGCACTACCCAAAACGGCGGTAATTGCACCAAAAATCAAGAGTTTTTTTATCATAATAATTTGATTTTCAATAAATTAGGTAAAAATACTGAGGGGCGTAGCAACTTTCGTGTTGGGATTTTATGGCCCACTGATTAAACAGATGCGACTGATTTGCACTGATTTTTTAGTTTCCTCTGAGTGACAAAAAGAATCAGTGTAAATCTGTCGTATCTGTCTAATTAGTGTGCCATTAAACTTAGATTTTTTTTAATTGTTCTGCATTCCTGCATTAATCCACGTTTCGATTTTTGTAATGTCGCAATTGCTCAATTTGGCACTGCCGTCGGGCATTTGCGAAAAGCCCGAAATGTGTTTAATCGACCCTAAAAACGCTGCTTTTTGAGTGGTTATATAATTTTTTATGGCCGTGTAAGTGCCTAAGTTAATACCACCCGATTGTCGAGCCGTCGAATGACAGTTTGAAGTCGCACAAGAGTTTGAAATCAAAGGAGATACGAATATCGTAAATTTAGCATTTGTCGTATCACAAGTCGTTGTTGTTGTCGGATAAAGTTCGGATTCTTTATCGTAGTAGCAACTCTCAGCAAGCGTTAAAACGCCGACAATGCTGCCACAAAGGAGAAATGGAAAGAGTATTTTTTTCATTTTTACGTTGTAAATTAAGTGAAAAGTGAAAAACGAAAAGTCAAAAACGAAAAATGATGCGTCAAAAGCCAAAAATACTGAGGGGGTATTTTTCACTTATGATTTTCACTTTTCGTCTTTCACTTTGCGTTTTTCACTCAATTATTCAATGCGCCGCGTTTTATCCACGCGTCTAATTTATTCAATTCGCAAGGCGTCAATGCTGTGCCGCCTTTTGGCATAAAAGAGTAGCCCGTTTGTCGCCGCATCGACCCCACAAAAGCGGGGGTCAGTGCCGATACCTTGATTTGCGCGTAAGTTGTCAAACTCAAATTACCGCTTGGAATTGTGCCACTATGACAACCTTGACAGCGATTTTCGATGATCGGTTTGACAAAATTGGCAAAGATAACAGCTGTTGCCGTATCACATTTTCCGTAGTTGGCGTTGCACACATAATTTTTTGCACCTTTATTTATCCAATTGGCAATCAATGCTTTCTGCGCGGCTGTCATCACGATTCCCGAACTTCTAGGCGGCATCGAGCCGTTGGCAATTTCTTTGTAAATCGTGCTATTATTGGCATTTCCTGCTACCAAACCGCGTTTTAAAATATTGACATAATCTGTCAACTGATAGTTATCTGCCTTCGTTGCGGCATCGTGGCAACCGCTTCCTGCACAGGCTGAAATAAAAATCGGTAATACGTCTTGAAAATAAAGCGTATCGGGGCTACAAGTCCAACCCGTCGTGTCACCTTTATCTACGGTAACACCGCCGCCACCGTTGTTTTTAGTGGTGTCTTTTTTAGTGGTGTCAATCGGCACAACATCGCCCGTACTGATAGGCTGATGCTTACAACTCGTTGTTAATGAAGCCGTTACGATGACGATGAGGGCAAGTAAAGAAGCAAGTAAATTTTTCATTTTTGAATAACGTAAAGTTTGAAATGTCGTTTTTGAAATAGAGGATGATAGGATTAAATGGTCAGCTTTTGAGTAAAATTCAAGGAAATTTGGGCAATAAAATGCGACAATAGTCATTTTTCAATGAAAAAAAAGGTGAAATGTTAAGTATCTTTTCACGTATTGGTTTATATAAACTCAAAACCCGAAACTGAAAACTTGCAAAATACTGAGGGGGTCTTACAATCAAACGTCGGACACTTTCGAGCGTCCAACGTTTAATTTTAAGCATAAAATTAGCTGTAAACGCGGAGTTTGTTGCCCGTCAATACCTCCGTTTTGTAAATCGTCAAGCCTTTGCTGCCTTCCGAGTTCGTCCCTGCACCCGTTAAGCTAAACGCTGCGCCATGGGCCGAACAAATAAAATTGTTCGCCGCCTTATTGTAAGTGACTTGAACCCTGCCTTCGTGGCTACACACTTGCGTCGCTGCAACATATTTGCCGCTTGTGTCTTTGACCACCACAACCTTGTTGGCAATAACAAAACCGCCGTTTGCCGCAAGGGCCGCATTTTCAGACGCGGCAAGGTCGAGCGTGAAATCAACCGTCCCTGTTGGTGCGTAGTTCTCTGATTTGCAAGCCCCAAAACAGCTTGATGTAAGCACAAAAGCAGCACCGATGCCGATTTTTTCAAGAAAATCTCTTCTCTCCATGTTTTTAAATTTTAGATAATATGATGAATGAAACAGGTAATTACGAGTTATAACACGTCAGTTTTAGCAAAATGATTGCCTTGCAAATGTCTTACTTCTGGCGTATTTTTTAGAAAAAAATGAATCAAACCTTCTCCGAATAGCCTAAGGAAGCTAAATTCTTCCTATTTGTAACAAATCGAAACACTTATTTGTTGAGAATAACTGTTGTTTGAAGATGTGTTCAAGTGCTTTTGTGACTCATTTGATGGACTCTATAAAGCAATTAGCATCATTAATTACGTGTAAAACCGTCGTTTGGCTTGAAACGGCGGAGCGATTTGTTTTTTAACGATAAATTAAAGTCAGATTACAACAAAACAAGCGTAATTTTGCACTTTGAAAAACATTATTTTTCATATTTTAAAAGTTTAAAATGAAAAAAGCCTTACTTTTTATCGTCGCTGTATGTGCAATTTGCCAAACAGCTTTTTCGCAAAATCCTCCTGTAAACTGCTCGGAATTGTTCATTTCGGAATATGCTCACGGTACATACAACAACCGCGCACTTGAAATTTATAACCCGACAAACGCGGTGATTGACTTGGCGCAATACCAAATTGGCCGCAATGATAACGGCGGCACAACAGTTTGGTTAACGGCTTTCCCCGCAGGTGCGAAGGTTCAGCCTTACAAAACCTACGTCGTTATTTGCGACAAACGCGATACCACTCAGTATCGAGTTGGTTTGGAATATCCAATTTTTGACGGCTATCAAAAGTGGGATACAACGCGTAAAGCGGATGGAAAACCAGATACTAACCCCGATGGTACGTTCAGATTCAGCGTTGTCGTGGACACTTTAAACGGTAATTTACCACTTCGCGGAGCAGTTTATCGGGACTTTTTGGATTTGCAATGCCGTGCAAAAACTGCCGCAACAGGTGGATTTATAAACGGCGTTTACGCAGTCAATCGGACGATGTATTTTAGCGGCAACGACGGTATGATGTTGTTTAAAGGTACAACGCCCGACATTACAGGCTTTACAAATTTGATTGATATGGTTGGCGTTTATAACGACCCTGGTATGACAACCTCTACAAATAGCTGGAGGGATTTTCGCAGTTTTTCCGTTAGTGATAAGGTAACGCTCGTCCGCAAACGTGAAGTAAAAGCAGGGACAGGCTTGGTTGCTTACGCCCGTCAAGACACTTTCCGCTACGGAAATTGGTTAATTTTTGGCAATAACAACGCTTCTCCGTCATTCCAAAACCTAGGTTCACACACCTGCGACTGCGACCCCGCACCGCCCGTTTCAGCGCGTCGGACGTGCAACGGAACGGTTATTGTGGCTTCGGAAGAGGTTGCGCCCGCTCGTTTTCACATTTACCCAAACCCCTCAGTATCGGGCAATGTGACGCTTGAAGCAGACGGCAAAATCGAGAGTTTACAAGTCATTGATTTAATGGGCCGCGTAATTGAAACGCACAAAATGCCGATTGCTGGCGAAACAGTACAATTGACTTTGAAAGTACCAACAAGTGGCTTGTATTTTGTCAAAATCACGACGACTGAAAAACGCGTAGGCATTCAAAAATTAGTGATTAAAAACTAAAAAACGTCAACGCGTGGGGATTAGAAAAAAAAATAAAAAAAAATCACCCCCTCAGTATAAATAGCTAAAAACGCTTACAAACGTGCCGTTTGTAAGCGTTTTTAGCTAAAACATTCCAACTAGTATTTTTTATTTACTACCCAAATCACTCAACAAACCATCAATACTCACCAAATTTTTCTCTTGCTCGTACGCCCGTAATTCATCGTCATTTTTCTTTGCAGCCCAATCAAAATGCGTTGTCCGCTCCCCTACGTATTCATAAAACGGAATGCCAAAACCGCACGACGTTTGCACCAAATCAATGTCCGCCACAATGATTTGGCGGGTGCTTGGGAAAACGTCAAAATGCGTTGAATATGTGTCCCAATTGTCGGAATCGCGCAAAACCACAAAGGCTTTGCCGTACAGTCGCAATATATTTGGCACTTTATCGAACGACGTAAACATAAACGTAATGCGCCCGTTTTCAAGCGTATGTGCGGAAGTTTCGTTGCCACTGCCGATAATATCCATATACGCCACTTGTTTATCATTCAAAACCTTAAACGCATCGAGTCCTTTTGGCGAAATATTAACGCGCCCGTCACCGCTCAGCGGAGCTGTTCCGACGAAGAAAATGTGTTGTTTTTTGATAAAATCAACGTGTGTTGCTTGGATTGTGTTGAAAAACTTACCCATTTTTTTAAAATTTTAATTATTACCCATCAAAAATATTAGGAGATAAGAACCGCAAACTTACTTTTACGCTCTTTAAAATTTACTACACATGCTCTATAAAATGCTTTACATCAATTAAATTCATGGAAAATCCAATAAAAAACCTAATAAAATACTTTCAAAAAGAGCCAGGCCATGCCTTGACATTTGGGTATATCTTGCTCATTGTGATAGGCTTACTTTTTGATTTTTCTTATTACAATGCCTTGAAAATCAATGTCATACAATTCGTTGAATTGGATGATTTGTTATTAGCCCCAATTCAAGACGCCTTGGTTTTGATAACCGTTCTCGGCTTTTGTTTATTCCTATACGGCCTCATTGAATGGGATATTTGGTGGCGCAAAACGAATCCCGAAAGCTATCTAAGATATAATAAATGGAGTGGCAATAAAGACCCATTTTCTGAAAAAGCAATACGCACAAGGTCTGTTCTTTTCCCTTTAATGTTTATTGCTTATGTTATTTTAGGGGCCATGCTTTATGGCGTCATTAAAGCTAAGAAAGTTAAAAAAGGTAATGCCGACAAAGTACGTTTGACTATTAAAGATATGCCTGTTGACAGTGTTGCTAATAAAAATAAGCCTATTTTCTTTATCGGTAAAACCAAATCATTTGTTTTTGTTTATGATACAGCTACAAAGCAAACGAGCATTATTAATATTGGTGAAATTCAAAAAATAGCGTTTGAAAAATGACCCCCTCAGTATAAATTGAGCATTAAAAATTAAAAGACTTTTAAAACAGCTTAAAATGTTGGAACAAACGACAAGTAAAAAACTAAAAGATAGATTGATACCTTATTTTTTTGAAATAATGGTTATATTCATCGGCATATCTATCTCTTTTTTATTCGATGAATGGCGCGACAATAGAAAAGACCGAGAATTAGAACATAAACATCTCATTGATTTGAAAAGTAATTTGCAACAAGATACTTTTCAACTAGCACACATGATTGAGGGTGGTAAAATTTTCGTCAACAGCAGTCGTAAATTAGCGACTTTTAAGAACGATGCAGCTATTTTAGACAGTATTGATTTTCATATTGACAATGCAAGCAGTTATCAATTACTAAAAAGCAATAAAACGGCGTATGAAGAAATTAAACAAACAGGGCATACGGGTTTAATTACCAATGATTCTTTAAAAAAGATTGTCTTACAACATTATACGCTTCTTATTCCTTACTGCGAAGAGTGGGGCAATATAGATAAAAACTATACATTGACCCAACTGATTCCCGAAATAAGTAATTATTTTCCAACCGTATTAGATACAACAAATATGGTGAGTGCTTCGCAAAAAATTAAGGCTTTAAAAATTCAAAAATTAAGAAATTTACTGTTGACAAACGCCACTTACAAACAAGAAGCTATTAAGGTATTTATGTCAACAAAAATATATTCTGAAAAATTAATTAAAAGAATTGAAAACGAATTAAATAAATAAAAATGCACAAAAATCGGTTAAAATACTTGTTTTCAGAAGATTTATCCGCTATCTTTGTATAAAAATTAAGTAACGATGAAATTAGTAAGATTTGATTGGGCAATGAAGCATTTACTTCGTGATAAGGCGAATTACAGCGTCTTAGAGGGCTTTCTATCGGTTGTATTGAAGGAAAAAGTAATCATAAAACAAATTTTAAGCAGTCAATCCAATAAGGAAGCCGCCGATGATAAATACAACGATGTGGACATTTTGGTTGAAAATAGCTATGGCGAACTTATCATTATTGAAGTCCAAAATACAAAGGAATACGATTATTTTCAACGCATTTTGTTCGGAACGTCAAAGGTTATTGCGGAATACATTGACGAAGGACGCCCGTATGCGGAGGTAAAAAAAGTTATTTCAATTACCATTGCTTATTTTGATTTAGGGCAAGGAGAAGATTACGTGTATCACGGAACAAATACATTTAAAGGCATTCACAAAGGCGATGTGTTGACACTTTCTGAAAAACAAAAACAGTTGTACGGAAAGCAGCACATTCATGAAATATATCCCGAATATTGGATTATTAAAGCAGGTATATTCAATGAAAAAGAAGTTAAAAACGAGCTTGACCAATGGATTTATTTCTTCAAAATGGGCGAAGTAAAAGATGAATTTACCGCACAAGGATTAGCAGAAGCTAAAATTAAGTTGGACAAACTCAAATTGACACCCGAAGAACGCAAGGAATATCAAGCGTTTGTTGAGCGTTTAAGAAGAATTGCGAGTTATCAAGAAACTGAAATGGAAGACGCAAAAGATTCAATTAAAGGAGTGAAAGACTTAATGGAACAGGCTGAAAATTTAATAGAACAAGCTAATAAAACTGAAAAAGAGGCCAAGAACTTGATGAAAAAAGCCAAAAAAACTGAAAAAGAGGCCAAAGATTTAGTAGAAAAAACTGAAAAAGAGGCTAAGGAACAAAAGACCGAAATTGTTATTGAGCTTTGGAAATTAAATATGCCCACAGAAAGCATTGCGGTTGCGACAAAATTGACTGTTGAACAGGTTGATGAAATTATAAAAAATTATAAAAATAAAAAGGGGTGTTAAAGCGGATGAGAAATTATACCCCTCAGTATAAATGCGTTAAAAGCCTTGAAAACAAACGTTTTCAAGGCTTTTAACTTTAAATTCAATAAAAATAAATGAAAAAAGAATACATCGAAGACCAAAACTTCAAAGGTCAGAATTACACAACAAACGCTTTAGCAAAAGGCGAATACAACAATTGTGCATTTATTAATTGCACGTTTTTAAATGCGGATTTAAAAGACATAAGTTTTGTGGAATGCACTTTCGACAATTGCGATTTAAGCAATGCACAATTAAAAAATGCGGCATTTAGAGACATTAATTTCACAAATTGTAAGTTAATGGGCTTGCATTTTGATGACTGCAATGGTTTTTTAATCGCTTTTAATTTCGATAATTGTTTATTGAATTATGCGTCTTTTTATAAACTTAAATTAAAAAATACACGCTTTAATCAATGCAGATTAGGAGATGTGTCCTTTGAAAAAACGGATTTAAGCAATGCAGTTTTCAGTAATTGCGACTTAAATAAAGCTGTTTTTGAGAATACACAACTAGAAAATGCTGATTTTAGAACCGCTTTCAATTTTTCAATTAATCCAGAAATAAATAACCTTAAAAAAGCCAAGTTTTCAACTCAAAACATTGCAGGTTTGTTAGATAAATACAAAATCATTATTGAATAAGTAAAAAAAGAGACCCCCTCAGTATTTTGCCTTATTTTTGCTAAAAATTAAGCAACACACACCTAATTTTTAATTCTTAATTTTTAATTTTTAATTCTGAAAATCATGGCAGTTGAACCAAGACACCCCGATGCCGATGACGGCGAAGAAGTCAGTTTCGCTAAAAAATTTTTACTGTTCGCATTGCTTTGCGGCGCAGGATTTCTCGCGTACAAGGCGTTCGGCGGCGACGGCGTTACACAATCGAGCATTCCTCGGGCGATGCAGGTGACGTATGTGCCGTCCGATTTCAAAATGAACTTGGATGACGCCAAAACGCTTGAAATTCTGTCGAATCCGCAGCGTTACAAGACCGAATTTGACCAATTAATCTTGGATTTTAACACCAATTTGGTCGTTCACGTCACTAATCGCATGGGTTTAAACGGTCAACTAAAAGCCGCCGCCGTGAGCGAATACCGCAAAATGCACCCTTATGTGCGGCAGATGTATTTCAACGATTTTGTCGGTTTGAGCGACACCACGAGCCAAATTTATGCTACTTGGTACGAAAGTGGCTCGACTTCGGCGGTGGATTTGCTCAACGAAGTGGCGTCAAAATATACGTGCTTTTTTATATCCAATATCATCGCAACGATTCTAAAAACGCAAGACGGCAAACTGTCGGTGAAAGGCAGCAAAGTCGAAACGCCCTGCGGCATCGCCCTTACTGAGGGGGTGCGTCCGATGGTCGCAAGGCTACAAAAAACGGCGGCGATTCGAGATTTCTCGCAAGCTCGTGGCCTCATGCGTGAACGCGTTGAGAAGGCAATAACCGAACTCGCCGTGATGGAAGTGCGGGATAAAAAAGGCATAAAAGTACAAAATAGCTCCAAACTGCTTGGTTACAATGTTTCGACGACCGAATTTGAGTTGATTGCCGTGAGCATTATGAAAATCGGTTTTAACTTGCAACAATCCTTCAATATTACCGCCGACGAACGCTCAAAAACCATCATCATCACGCTGCCACAACCGCAGATTTTGAGCCACGAAGTCTATTCGAAAATGGAAAATTTGGACATCGGTTTGATGCGCGATTTATCGTCGAACGACATTAATGACAACATCAATAAACTCCGTCAAGCCTTCCGCGAGGAGGCACAGCAAAGCGATATTTTTGAAAAATCGAAGAAACGGGCGGGTGAAGTGATGCAATTGATGTTGCAACCCGCCATCAGAAATATTGATAAAAGTTATAAAGTGGCTGTTCGTTTCCAACAGCCGCAGTCGCTCGATTATAATTTGCCAGAGGATAAACCAAAAGCGAAAGTTAAAAATTAAGAACACCCCCTCAGTATAAATCGTCAAAAGCCTTGTAAAACGCTCGTTTTATAAGGCTTTTTTTGAAATCCTACATAAAATACAGTCATGCTCGCTTCGCTCGCATGAAAAATGAACCACCTCTCTCCCTTTTTTTGTGAGCGAAGCGAGCAAAAAAGACTTGCTTAATTTTTATGTAGGGTTTCAAAGGAATGTGAAATAAATAAAAGCGCGATTTGATACGCACTGTTTTTCGCTGCGCGAAAAAGGCGTGCAGGAAAAAATCTATCGGAGGCAGCTTGTTTTTTGAAAGAAAATCTACGATTTTCTTTCAAAAAACA
>JAYSRS010000491.1:0-10319 GCA_043720935.1 Saprospiraceae bacterium | reverse complement strand
AATGATGTTTTTGCGGCAAAAGATTTAGGAAATTTTGCAAATTTCCTAAATCTGACACCCCCTCAGTATTTTGCGACATAAAGCCGATAATTCCGTTATTTTTTACAAATTCCCCAAATTAAAATAATTTTCTTCGCAAGTAATTGATAGTCAAATATTTGTGAAAATTTAATTTTTAATTTTTAATTCCGTAACGCTGAAACCGTCGCTCAAATGAGGCCCCCTCAGTATCAGCCGCTCATTTTCATACGGCGAACAGGGAAAAGGCGCATCTCCACAGCTGTTATCGACATCAGGCACGTAATAATCGCAACCATTTGCCGATTTTTTAATCAAAATGGGCTGCGGATATTTTGTTGGATAAATAATAACTTTACTTAATTCAGATGGCGTTATCCGCGTTGATTTTTTCACCAATTCAACGTAAAAAATGTATAAAAAGAAAGCCGTTGCGGTCGTCAAAATCAATTTTTTGCTGATGGGTTTGGATAAAAAAACAAACAAAGGTAGTAAACAAAAAAGGCTACAAAACACAATACTTGCGGCAGCAAAACGGAAATCGGGTGCGCTGAAAAACCAAAAAATAACGTTTAAAAAAACTGAAATCCAAAGCAAAAATATTCGTTTTTCTAGCTTTTTTAAGTAAAATAACACCAATATCGCAAAGGGCGAAACAAATGCCAAACCAATTAATGCGTTCGTAAAAAACGACTGATTGCGCCCCCAAATCGGCAACCATTGCGCACAAGGCATGGCCAATGTTTTTGAAAAATGTCCTTCGGGAATTCGTGCCCAGCTTTGCACAAAAGCCTTCGCTGATAAGGCCGAATGCGACACAAAGGTACTATCCGAAGGGCTTGTGGCGGGAACTTTCCAATCAACGGCGAAAAAATCGAAGGTCGTTGACGGAAAAAGTGGATAACCTGTCAATAAAATCGTTCGATACAACCACGGTACGATGAGCGCAAAACCCGTGGCGCCTACCAAAACCCATGCACGTTTATCTTTATACCAAGGATAATAAAAACCGATAAAAATCAAGGCTGAAGCACACGTGGCTTGACTCAATTTTAAAGTGGGCAACAAAAAAACGAGAAAAACGAGGTGAATAAAATTGAGTTGTTGATGACTCGTATCAGCCATTTTTGAGAATGCCGTTATGAGAAAATAGACCAAAACGGCACTGATTAAGTCGGGTGAAACGCCTGAAAAAAAAGCTTTGAGTTGAAAGAAAATGATAAAAATGAAGGCTAAATGGAAGAAAATAATGAAAAACTGCTCTTTTTTCCAAGCCTTTTGGATTTCTGAAGACCCCCTCAGTATCATCAACAAAAAGAAGAAAATATTAATAGACGGCAGCAAATCTCCACCTGCCCACCAACGACCACTAAAAAAAGTAGAAGCCAAAAACATCGTCGAATTGAAGCCATAACGGTTGTGCAAATTGGCCAAGCCTTTGACAATCGGGAAGTCATTTATCCACCGAATCGCGCCATGATGGTACAAAAACGTGTCGTTGATTTTAGACGCGCCAACCGATTCTAACAAAGCAAAAACGAATAAAATAATGATGGGAAGTGAAAAATGAAAAGTGAAAAGTGAAAAGTTGCTGGATTGGGTTAAATAGCCCGCATTTTTAAAAGATTTATAGGAAAATAGGGCAATTATTAAGCAGAAAACAGATAAAACGGCTTGAAAAACGCCATTTATCGGAACGAATAAATGGGCGATTTGAAGCACCACGACCAAACCAACGAAGCCCCAAAGGCACAACCAATCGAGCGAAGGGCGTGATAGGGATGGGGTGATATTAAAATGTTCCAACACTTGTTTTATCGCCCAGCCGATGGTTAACGTGACGAAAAAAATGTGTAAAATATTGATGATTTGGAAAAACATACGTTGAAAATGATGAATGATAAATGATGAGTGATGAATTTTTAAACAATTGACAATCAATGCTTTATTTGATATTTGCCTTATGCTAAATTCATTTTCTGCTGTGTTTGATGTGCTTAAAAATGCGCTTTTCGAGGGCAAAAGTAATTTTTTAAGCCATTACATTTTAGGAAACTTTTAAAGTTTTCTAAGCGTCGCAGAACTCAA
The DNA here is from genome assembly GCA_043720935.1 of Saprospiraceae bacterium. Lineage (GTDB taxonomy): Bacteria > Bacteroidota > Bacteroidia > Chitinophagales > Saprospiraceae > JAAFJT01. Next base: position 8,213 of record JAYSRS010000491.1, on the reverse strand, counting down.
AACTCGAAACCCAAAACTCAAAATTTAGAAAATACTGAGGGGTGCTTTATTTCCTGAAAAATATTTAAAACTTAAAACCCAATCGTTTTTATCTCGTATTAACAGCTACGCGGCTTTAATTTGGCAAAAAAATGGCTATACATTATAGATATGGCTTTGGCGTGTGGTCTTTTTTTCATTTTTTAAAAGAAAACCAACATCTTTGCCGCAACAGGATTTCAAATTCCTAATAACTGACTTGACAATGTACCGATTTTCTAAAATAATTACGACCACTTTTTTACTCCTTTTTTCTGCCGCTTTTGCCATCGGACAAACGGCTGCCGCTCTTGAATTGCAAGCGCAACAGTCGAATGACCGCCGCGAAAGTATGACACTTTATTATCAAGCGGCTGAAAAATATATGTCGGGCAATCCCGTCAAAGCCTCGCTTGTGGCCCATCAAGCATACTTGACAGCTATTGAATTAAAAGATGATGTGATGGCAGCCCGTTCGGCCTATTTGAACGCCGAAGGTTATGCCAAACAGAGCAAATTTGGCGATGCCAAGTTTCGCTATAATCGCGGCAAAGAAAGCGCATTGAGCGTCAAAGACTTCGATTATGCGGCAAAATGCTTGGATAAAATGGCCAATATGGCACGTTCCGAAGGCAATGCCAAGGAAGCGGGGCTGTTTGCACAACAAGCCAAGGACTTGCGTAACCGTAAAAAAGACGTGGTTGGCGCACCTTCAAGCGGGTCAAATCCGAACAATCCGACGGCCTCGGCGGGCGGTCAAACGCGCCCTGTTGCCCCGACAAATCAAGCCGAACTCAATCAATTGCGCGAGCAATACCGCCGTCAAGTGGAGCAATTTGAGAGCGATAAACAACGGCTTTCGGGCGATATTTCACTGCTGCAACGTGAAAAAGAACAGTTGAATGCGGGAATGATGATGTTGCGCCAAAAAGAGCAACAACTCAACGAACAAACGCAACAAGCGCAACAAGCCGTGGTGCAAAAAGACCAACAATTGACCTCCGTGACGCTTCAAAAAGAGGAGCTTGACCGTATTGCCATCAAAAAACAAGCGTTGGTAAAAGCCCTTCAAAGTGGAAAATTATTGGATTCGATTGCCTACGCACAAGACCGTCAAGAACAGGAGTATTTGCTTCAAAAATCGAAAAGTTTTCGTAATGTATTGCTCTTGATTTTGGGTTTTGCGATTGTCGTTGTTGGCTTGATGTACCGTCGTTATCTTGAAAATCAGAAGCAAAAACGGCAATTGGAAGAGAAAAATCGCCAAATTCAAGACGAACAGCAGCGCAGTGATGAATTGCTACTGAACATTTTACCTGCCGCAATTGCCGATGAACTTAAGGCTGGCGGCAAGGCAAAAGCGCGCCGTTATGACCAAGCAAGTGTCTTGTTTGTGGACTTTAAGAGCTTTACAAAAATATCGGAACAACTCGCGCCCGAGGAATTGGTGACGGAACTCGACCATTATTTTAAGGCGTTTGACTTCATCGTTGGGCAATACAAGTTAGAAAAAATTAAAACGATTGGTGACGCTTACATGGCCGCTTCGGGTCTGTCCGACCGCGTGTCGTCGCCACTCAATATCGTTCGGGCGGCTCTCGAGATGCAAGAGTTTTTGGTCGATATGAAGCACGAAAAAGGGATGCAAAACAAGCCAATTTTTGAGGCGCGCATGGGCATACACACGGGGCCAGTCGTTGCGGGTGTGGTAGGCGTGAAAAAATTTGCCTACGATATTTGGGGCGATACGGTCAACATCGCGGCGCGTGTGCAAGAGGCGTGCGAACCAAATCACATTAATATTACAGAGGCGACGTATAACGAAATTCGCTACTCTTTTAAGTGCCAATATCGCGGCAAATTACCCGCAAAAAATAAGGGTGATATTGATATGTACTACGTGGAAGGCGCGCTTAAATGAGAAGTGACTTTATTTAAAATGCTCACTTTCATCATGACAGCTATAACGCCTTACACCGACGAGATTCTTTACACACTTGGTTTACCTAAAACGCCTGTTTAATGTACCCAATTGGATAAGAAAAATTCATTATGCTTTTTCGATAGCATCTAAGATTTGGCTGTTTTGATAAGCCAACCAATCTTTTTCCTCATCCACATCTGTCAATTCGGACAGCAAAAACACAGATTTTCCTGCTTCTTCGATGCGTTTTAACGTTGTTGGCAAGACATTTTCCGTACTCCAATCCATGTTTTTGAAGACCCAATCGCTTAAATTTTGTTGGCCAAAACCCAACAAATAATAGCCGCCGTCAGTAGAAGGCCCGACGACAAAATCGTAATTTCCCAAGGCTTCAAACGCATTTTCAAGAATTTTAGCCGTCAAAGTCGGGCAATCGCTGCCGATTATCACCGCTTTTTCGCTCGATTTTAGAACGGTTGAAAATGCATTAAACATCCGTTCGCCCAAATTGTCGCCCGATTGCACTTGTTTTTGGAACGCTGAATTCGACCATTCATCGTCTCGATTGTAGAAATCGGAGTAAAAAACGTAGCGATTTACCCCCCTCAGTATTTTGGCGTTTTTACGTGTGATTTCGGTCAATTCCAAGTAGATATCTAAGGCTTTTTCGTCGCCCACAGTCTTCGCCAAACGCGTTTTGACTTTACCCAAAGCGGGGTTTTTGATAAAAATAATCAGTGCTTTCGCCATATCTTGTTTTGTTTACGGCCATTTCTGCAATCTTATTTTTTCTCTAATATCAATAAAAGCGGCTCGTCATTGCAAGGAGGCACGCCGAAGCAATCTATTGGATGTTGACAGATAATTGATTAAAAACGTCTGTTTTCAAGCAAAAGTCTGCAAAAACTTAAAGATTGCTTCGTCGTGCCTCCTCGCAATGACGACGTTCATTTACTTAAATTTGAGGTAAATTGAGATGTCAAAATTGCCAATATATGAAAAAAAATCAGTGTAAATCAGCCGCATTTGTCAAATCAGTGGCCCATGATGTCGCATAAAATTCATCATTGCCTTAGCCGCTTCGCAAATTCCCACACCACAATCCCCGCCGTGACGGCAATATTCAACGAATGTTTAGTGCCAAATTGCGGAATTTCGACCACATAATCGGCCATCGACATAGCGACTTCGCTCACGCCATCGACTTCGTTGCCGAGAATTAAAGCGATTTTTGAATTGTCTTTTTGATGTGCAAATAATTGATTATCAATGTTTTGCAAGAAAATTGTCGCATCTGCTTGCTCAACGGCTACCAAAACATACCCCTCAGTACGAAGGGCATTTAAAGCCATTTCGGTTTCCGAAAAATGCCGCCACGCAACAGATTCGGTCGAACCCAAAGCTGTTTTCATAATTTCACGATGCGGTGGCGTGGCCGTAAAACCGCACAAAATGACCTCCGCACAAGCGAAAGCATCTGCTGTTCTGAACACCGAACCGACGTTTAGAGCGGACCGAACTTCGTCTAAAACGACGGCAATTGGTGTTTTATCCGCTGTTTTAAAATCTTCAACCGATAAGCGATTAAGTTCTTCTAATTTTAATTTCTGCATAAAACGATTTTAATAATTTACGGAATCATCGGTTATTTATCGCAATGTAAACTTGACGCGGGTTTCAAACCCGCGTCAAGTTGTAACTAATTGATTATCAATGAATTTACAACTATTTTTTGTTTTGCGATAAATAACCGATGATTCCGATAATTTATCCCGTACATACACACGGCCGTGTATATTATGCCGTGTGTATCATGCCGTGCAATTGTGTCCCCGTAGATACACACGGCCGTGTGTATTTACATTAGATTTGCACCATTTAATCGTTTCCAATGAAAGAAAATTCGCCTTACATAGACATCCACACGCACCGCCGCGCCCCGTTGGAAGGCGTCATAACCGTCTCAAATTACGCTCAAAAAGACGTTTTTACTGAGGGGCCTACTTTGGCAACTATCGGCTTGCATCCGTGGTTTTTGACGAGAGAGAATTTTGACCATGATTTTGAAAAAATGACACAATTAATTGAAAATAAACAAGTTATAGGCATCGGTGAATGTGGATTAGACAAGTTACGTGGTGAAAATTTGGCCTTCCAAACCACCGTTTTTGAGGCTCAAATTCGATTAGCGGAAACTGTTTCAAAACCCATGATCATTCACTGCGTCCGCGCTTTTTCTGAGATTATAGCCATTAAAAAACGACTAAAACCAAGTATTCCGATGATTATTCACGGATTCAATAAAAACGAAACGGTGTTGAAAGAACTCCTCCGTCACGGCTTTTTTATCTCAATTGGGGCGGCTATTTTGCCTAAAAAACGCGCTGATTCTCTTGAAAAAGTTGAAAACGTCATTGCGAGGCACGAAGCAACTGCGGGTACTTCTTTTTCAAAAATGATGCAGCAAATTCCACTCGACCGCTTATTTTTTGAAACGGATGATGCGGATGATGTGTCTATTTCTGACGTTTATCAAGCAGCGTCTGAAATTCTTAAAATTGATTTAAAAAGTTTAAAATCAATTATTTACGAAAATTATAAAACACTATTTCGTAATTATAACCCCATCATAGTTCTTTCTTTGCTTGATACTGACCAAAATCGCGTGCAGCGTTTCGGCGGCTAAACCATGCAAAACCAAGCGAAAAGCGGCACTGTACGTCGTGTCAGGCACCATCGGATGCCGATTGTTGACCAAACCTAAATGCGCAGGACTGTTCAGAATTTTGGATGAATAAATCGCAATCGTTTCGTCTAATTGCAACGAATTTGACGCGCGCACGAAGTCGTTTGCCGTCAAAAAAAACTGATAAAATGGCGTAAATAATTCAATTGCGGAACGCAAATCCAAGACATTTGTCCATTTATTTGGAAAATCAATGTGGTCAAATTGGTCTTCTGTTATCATCGACATATCTAATACATCTTTGCCGCGCAATGGAATGTTCTTTTCATTCAATTGTCGGTTGATATTGATGACGAAATTGTACAGATTTAAGTCGTGTTTCAAGAAAATATCGTCTTTCACGTCTTCAAAATTGCGTGGATATATCGGACTCGTTTCGATGTCCAATTCTTGCACGTTTTTGGCGATAAACGTCAAGACTTCGCTGCCCACGTGGAAGTGTCTGAATATCAATAAATTGGCATCGGGACTGACAAATTTTCGCAACCCCCACGACAAAATGTGGTGCAAAATCCTCGACGAATTGATGAGTTTTGGAAAGAAAAACTTGAAAATATGGATAATAAAAATCGTTATTTTTGAAACAAAACTCACAATTGGTAATATATAACGCACTGATTTTGAATTATTATCGCGCATTAATGCCAATTTTGTTTTAGGATTAATCGGAATGCTGTTGTCCAAATACAAGGCCAACCACGGGTTTGGGTCGCGGCTGTCGTGATTGTCGAGATTGAGATAGCTGTCTGACATTTTTTACTTTATTTTTTTGACTAAACCGATGAATTGAAATGTTTTTAAAATAAAATATGAGGTATCGTAAGAAGCTTTTTGTGCGCTAAAAATTCCCTTGCTCGGATGGGCATGATGGTGCGCGTGCCAACCTTCCCCGAAGCCTAAAATAATGAGTAAAAGATTGTTGCGCGACTGATTTTTAGACCCCTCAGTATCGCCGTATAAATGGGCAAAAGAATTGACCGAATCGCCAATATTATACACCAAAATCAGCATAATCCAAGCCGCAACCACACCTTTTATGTCCCAAAAATAGTAAGCAGGAACAATAATCGTAGCCACATAAAGCACCATAATAATGGCGTAAGGCGTTGGCTTACTAACAGTTACGAAGAAAGATTGTTTAGATAAATCTTTCGCCAAGTCGTTGTATTGCTGGTTGGTACGCGGTCGCCAAAAAGCATCGAACAGCATCCGTGCGGGGCCGCCCAAAGCGTATAAAAAACAAATAAACGGATGATGATTTTGAATATACCAACCACAATGCGCATACCAAAATCCGAACAAATGTGGCGAATGCGGGTCGCCCTCAGCGTCCGTAAATCGGTGGTGTTGCCGATGCGTCCCGACCCACTGAATCGGTGTCCCTGCGGGTAGTGCCAAAATGACCAAAACACGCTCAAACCACGGCACAACTTCGACGCTTCGGTGCGTCAAAATGCGGTGATAGGTGATGGACGCGCTGATGCCTGCGATGAGGTAAATTAATAAACAATAAAGGATGAGTGTCATGTTAGTATTTTAGTAATTTCCAAGCTCCTCCAACTGCATCCGCCACAATTTCGCCGTAATTTTCGCCGTTTTGGCGATTTTTTTAGCGATTTCTAGGTTCATACGCGGATGATTCAAGGCTTTTTCGAGGTTGTGAAAGTGGTTTTCGTCGGCCACACCGTGATACGTAAAAAACGATACTTGGTCATCGCGCAAGCCCAATTGCTCCTGCATCATGCCGCCCCAATACGCCGCAAGCCGTTTACCGATGCCTTCGATGACAAACATCGCGCCTAACAAATCAATTGGATTTGCTTTACTGGCTTGTTGGAACATAAACGACGTAAGGGCAACGCTGCCGATATTTTTTTCCCCCCTCAGTATATCGTCCAAATTTTCGCCCAAATTGACGTAATTCCGTTCCAACATCTGATAATCCTTGTGTTCTGCCGCTGTGTGGATGATGAAAGCTGACCGCAATTCAAACAAATCAATGTCAATATTTGACGCGGCCCGCGAAATCCATTGTGAGCCGTCAATGACTTGTTGGCGCAAATCAAATAATAAACCTTTATAATCTTCCATTGTCAAATTGCCGTCGTGAATTTTCTTGACAATCGGCACTTTGAGCAAATCCGTTTCAAATTCTATCCAAATTTGGGCTAATTGGCGAATCAGCCACTCCGAAGTTGGGTTTTGTTCCAAAATCAATTCGGGCGGTTCGATGGCTCGAATATCATAACTCGCCTTGGTTTCGACGCTTCCTTCGACCGTCAATTGCATATAAGAGGTGATAAAACGGCCACTTTCAGGCACCATGCAGACAATCGTATCGCCTGCTTTGAGCTTGCCCGAGTAGAGCAATTCCTCCAATATGATGTAAATCGACGCGCTGCCCGTGTTGCCTTTTGTGGTCAGATTGCTGAACCACTTGTCGTCTGCAATCATCGCCCCGCCTTTCACGAGCAGTTCTTTAATCGGTGCTTTGAACATTTCGGACGAATAATGACAGCAAAGCCAATCAATTTTTTCGGCGACCATTTTCCCTTCGTCAATGAGCGAAAAAAAGTGGGCAATACCGACTTTTATGACTTTATCGAGCAAGCGAATGTCTTGTTTAAGGTTAATGGCCCCCGCTTTTGCCGCCGATTCGTAGTCGGGATAGTCCAACCACGTCCTTTCGTCCTCGTTTTTATTGTCATTTTTACCCGTAAACATACACACAGGAAAATCGTTTGCGTGCGATTTGAGGTCAATCCAATCAATTCGCAACGACAAACCGTTTTTATGCGGCTTGTTTTCGACCACAAACGCACCTGCTCCATCGGACAACATCCAGCGCAAAAATTCAGTATCGAAAGGCACGGATGTCATGCCTTGCCCATCGAATCGGCTGCTTTTGAACAAACGACTCGCCAACTCGCTGCCGACGGTAATGGCGTTCGTTTTTTCCCCATTTTTGATTTGAGAATAAGCCGCTTTTAAGGCCATAATCCCGCTCGAACAAACGCTTTGAAAACTGGCCACTTCGCAATTCGGCAAGCCCGATTTGGCGTGTACCATACTCGCAAATCCTGGGACGGGCAAATCGCCCTGCGTTGTGCCTGTTGACAAAAGTTGAATTTCTGAAATATCTAAATGGCTTTTTTTGAGCGCATTATCAATGGCTAATGCGGCTAATGTGGCGTTTGAGTGGGTCGTTTGCTGATTTTTATCAAGGGCATAATGTCGGTTTTGGATGCCATTTTGTTTCAAAATGCGCTGCCGTACGCGGCTTGCTTGCCCATTAACTTTGCCCAAATAGTCTTCCATTTCATCGTTAGAAATCGGATTGTTAGGCATGAAAACGCCAATGGCGTTGATATAGACTTGGTTCATCTTTGCTTGTTTTTTTAGTGAAAATAAAGATTTTCGGAATTTTCGGCTTTATGGTACAAATAAATGATTGATAATCAATTAGTTATAGCCCATTATTTTGGTTTTTTACCCAAGATTTAGGAAATTTTAAAAATTTCCTAA
>JAYSRS010000490.1:0-3589 GCA_043720935.1 Saprospiraceae bacterium | reverse complement strand
ACAAGCTGCCTCCTAAAAAATCCTTCAGATGGCGATTTTCGAGCGCAGCGAGAAAGAGCCAGTAAAATACGCTTTTATTTACTTAACGTTCCTTAGTTACAACTTGACGCGGGTTTCAAACCCGCGTCAAGTTTGCGTTGCGATAAATAACCGATGATTCCGTAAGAAATTTCAGATTTTATGGGCCACTGATTGGGTTGATTGGACTGATTTACGCGGATTTTCTAGAAAAAAAATCTGTGTAAATCAGTCGCATCAGTCCAATCAGGGACCCATAAAATTTGAAATTTCCAATCAGTGACCCATAAAATTTGAAATGCCTAAACCCGCCGTGTTCGGTAATTGAATTTTGCCCCCCCTCAGTATCGGCGGCTCAAAAGGGTTGTTAGCGATGAGCCACGGCCCATCTAAGTCCGCAAAATCGCATTGCGGTGCAAGGGCAGCACCCGCCAAAATCCCGCAACTCGTTTCCGACATACAACCAATCATAATTTTAAGGTCGCGCCGACGGGCTTCTTTTACCATTTTTTGCGCTTCACACAATCCCGTCGATTTCATTAGTTTGATGTTAATGCCATCAAAAACGCCTTGAATTTTGTCAAAATCGGTCAATCTTTGGAAACTTTCGTCTGCAAAAATGGGTAGCGGCGACGCTTCGGTCACTTTGCCATTGCCGTCTAAGTCCGTTTTCAGCATCGGTTGTTCAATCAAAACAACGCCTTTTTCGGCGAGCCAATGCGCCCTATCAATCGCTAAATTCACATCTGACCAACCTTGATTGGCATCCACATATAAAGGTTTATCCGTAAATTGACGAATCAAATTGACCAGTTTCTCATCGTCTTCACTACCCAATTTTATTTTTAAGACATGAAATTCCGCCGCGTCTTCAATTTTTTGCTTTAATACTGAGGGGTCTGTTTCGATGCCAATTGTACAAGTTGTCAACGGCATTTTATCTGGATTTGACCCTAAAATCTGCCAAACGGGCAAGCCCTCCATCTTCCCTTTCAAGTCGTGCAACGCCATATCAATCGCTGCTTTTGCCGCTTTGTTGCCTTCGGCTAAATCGTCAATTTCGCGCACAATGATTTCAATATCAATTGTTTGGAGGATGGTGTGTTTCGACATATAATTAAAAACGTACCGCTTCGCCAGTTCCAAAAACTGACAAACAGAGTTATGCGTTTCCCCTAAATAGGGCGGCATTGAGGCTTCACCAAAACCCGTAAGTGCGCCTGTTGAAAGCTGCACCAAAACAATTGGCGTCGAAGTGCGGCTCATTAAAGCGATGCGAAAAGGATAGCGCAACGCGAGGTCGTAAGGTTGATAAGTTAAAATCATAGATATATTTGTGAACGTTTATACTGTATTTGCGAATTTATGCGCACCCGTCACCGCAAAAGTATTTGCAGTGCCAACCAAGTACACCAAAAAACGAGTGTGTAATAAATTGTTTTCGGAATTATCGGCTTTATGGTACGGCGCACGTTCGGGGAACTTTAAAAGTTCCCCGAACGTTAAAACGTTAAACGAGGGTGATAATCAATGAGTTACAAATTATTAATTAGTCAAAAAGGGTTTTGTACCATAAAGCCGATAATTCCGTTAAAATTTTACAAATAAACACAATTGTCATTAACCAATAAATAAAATTAAAACCCAAGCAATCCATAAAGAATCGCTTGTTGATGCGCCCAAGAACGACGGTAAGCCAATCAAAAATGGATATAAAACAGGCCGCAACGGATGTGGTTTACCCCCCTCAGTATAAATCAATTGTGCGGCATCCCAATAAGAATCGGGGTCGCCGTGTAGGAATTGCGCGGTCGTTGCGTTTGCGGGTAGTTGCAACGCGTAGGAGAAGGCAGCAAAAAAAAGGTTGCCCCAATGAGTAAAAACGGTAAAGCGCGGTTTTTCATACGTTCTAAATTGAGCCGCGAAGAACGGTAAAATAATGATGAATCGTGAAAGATGCGTAATGAATTTGTAGGCGATTTACAGTTTTACTGAGGGGAATTTTTAAAGATTCGTGAAATATTTTCGGTTCAAAATTTGGTCGTTTTAAAATTGTCTGTACATTTGCGTAAGTGCTTACGCGTAATTTTATACAATCAATACTTTAATTTAATGACAAGTTTTTACGAACAGTTAGGAAAAAAAGCCTTGGGCAGTCGTTTGCGTCAAATCAGTGAAATGATGACGAACGATGCGGCTGAAATTTATGTCTTATACGGCTCTGATTTTCAGCCGCGTTGGTTGCCTGTTTATCTTGTTTTGTCAGAAAATGCTGCGCTTTCAGTAACGGAAATTAGCCAAACGGTTGGGCAAACCCATGCCTCAATTAGCCAAATTGTCAAGGAAATGAAGGTAAAAGGCTACGTTTCTGACGAAAAATGCACGGATGATGGCCGCAAAAATCGTATTTCGTTAACCGATTTGGCTGCGTCTATTCGCTCTAAAATTGAGGCGCAAATGACAGATTGCGATGCGGCAGTGGAAAAGATTTTTAGCACAATGTCTTACGATTTGTGGAAGGCTTTGAGCGAGTTTGAATACTGTTTGGAACAAAAAAGTTTGAAAGATAGGGTGATTGAACAATGCAAAATCAGAGAAAGTGCCGCTGTTGAAATCGTGGATTATACCCCTCAGTATGCCGAGGCATTTAGGCAATTAAACCACGAATGGATTAAAAAATATTTTAAATTGGAAGCTGCCGACAACCTCGCTTTGGACAATCCACAAGGCTATATTTTGGATAAAGGCGGTTACATTTTTGTCGCAAAATATCAAGGCGAAGCCGTTGGCGTCGTCGCACTTTTGAAGATGTCAGACGGTGGTTATGAACTCGCTAAAATGGCCGTTTCACCCAATGCGCAAGGCAAAAGTATCGGTTTTCTGTTGGGCAAACACGCTATTCAGAAGGCAAAAGAGCTAAAAGCAACCCGCACTTTTTTAGAAAGCAACACCCTTCTAAAAGCAGCCATCAATTTGTACAATAAATTAGGGTTCAAAAAAATAATTGGTGGCCAATCACCTTACGAAAGGGCAAATATTCAGATGGAATTGGTATTGGATTAATTGCCATTTACTAAAATGGATTTCATATACTTTGTTTTGCTCGATGGTTAATGCATCGAGCATTTTTTTTGAGATTTGATGTAATTTGGATGTAAAAAATAAAGAAACGTAAAAAATCACTTCTTAACTTATATCAATTGATAAGACATTTAGCCGCCGCACTTTTGCACCATGATTTAAAATAGAAGGTGATAAAAGGCATTTTTAGTTTAAAACGCATCGTTTATCCTTTGTTTTCATTGTTTTTTTGTAATTAATTAGCCGTAGCGTGACCTTAAGGTCGCGTAATTTATTTGAAACCCTACATAATTTTTATCACATAGAAAGATAGTAGTTTTCACATAGGTTCACATAGTGTTTTACGGAAAAATCTATGTGAACCTATGTGAACCTATGTGAACCTATATTTTTCGGAATTATCGGCTTTATGGTACACGTAAGTTATTGATAATCAGTTTTTTAGGTTCATACAGATTTAGGAAATTTTAAAAATTTCCTAAATCTTGGG
>JAYSRS010000489.1:0-31529 GCA_043720935.1 Saprospiraceae bacterium | reverse complement strand
CTTAAAAGTTGGGGTTAGTCATAAAAGTAAAAACTATCTATCTATTTCATTTTAAATATTTTACACATTAAAAAATATTGCTGCACAGTAGTTTAGTTTTAAACTTATTAAGTAATTTTTTCACCAATTTCCAATTTGGAAATCCTTGAAATACCCCCTCAGTATTTTGGCTATTTCAAGGCGGCGTAGCTGCCCAATCTTGGTAATATTCAAAAATAATTAGACTTTTCCAGTACGGCGTAACCGCAAAACTGATAGTTTAGCAGTTACACCGCATAAAAAATTAGACTGTTGAGTCGTGTTACCGAGATGTTGCAGCTACGCCGCAATCAGACTGCTCAAAATTGAAATTAATGTGATTTTGCGAAGGTTGTTATTGTTTTGCAACCGCTTTTTCCTTGTTAAACACTTGGAACTGATACGCCCCGCCGACGCCAAAACTCGTCGCTTCGCCGACATTTCGACCGCTTAACACTTTACCTACGTTAGCAATAATCGAAAATTTGCCAATGTTGACTTTGCCAAACCAATTGATGGAAGTCGCTGACATATTGTTGGTTAAAATTGGCGCATCGTTGTAACGAATATCGTCACCCGACAAGCAGCCAAATTGGTCATACGAGACAAATGTCTGAAAACGTTGGTTGATAAAACCTAAAGCGATGCTGCCATCGGTGGCATTTGGCACGGGCATTTGGTCGCTTTCGTAGAGACGATTGCTAAAAATGAATGAGTTACGGTCAATTTTAGCGTTGCTACGTCCGATGATACCCGCTTGGGCATTGAGGTAAAAACCGCTTTTGTTGTAGTTAACTATCAAGCGACCCGACGCCGTTCTTGATTGCATACCGATGCTAAACGGTAAAAAATCGGCGACATAATTGTTCGTTGGCGTCGAAACGCCGCCCGTTGCCAATACGCCGATTGTGCCAAAATCACCGCTTTTTTCGACGATGCGGTATTTCAGCCAAAGCGACAAATCTTGAACGCCGCGTTGTCCCGCCAAGTAACTGACGCTCGCGGATGTCCAGACATAAGGCAAGCCTACAATCACATTAAAATTATTAGTAATACCTAATGCGCTCATTAACATCACATTCTGCGATGTAAATTTGCCCAGATTCGTATTGCTGCGTTTTGTCGCACCTTCCCAATAGTTTTCCCATGTGCTGCTGCCGTAGGCAACGACGGTACAATTTTCGCCTTTTTTCATCAGCAAACCGTCCGTCGGTGTTTGGGCTGATGCCATGATTGCGCTCATCAAAGCGGCGCAAAAAGCGATTTTTTTAAGTAGTAATTTAAAATACATTTTGTAAAATTATTAAGTGAAAATTGATAATTAATTTTTAAAGTTACCCCCTCAGTATTTTGCTGTTTTTGGATGAAAATTCAACCAACTGTGCCAGAATTCTTGATAAGCTTTGAGGGGCTTCAAATTCGTTGAATCTGCTAAATTCATCATTTTTTTATAACCAATAAATTTTCCATCAATTGTAAATCGCTGATTATTAAAGATTAACGTATCATTTTGAATCAAAAATGGCGTTACTTGCGAGAATCGCTCATACGCGACAAAACTTTTATTATCCGCCGCTAACGCAAGGAGAATCGGTTGTGGCCCAACAAAATCGTTGATAACGCGCTCTTTTACGAGCCGATTCCAATCAAATGCCTTGCTGTTTTCACCAATTTCGATGCCCACGACCCACGATTTTTTGTTCCAAGAAAGGGAATCTGTCCCCGTCAATTTGCCGCGACCTTTCCCCAAATCGTAGGTTTCCATTGATTTATATTCGTCTTTAAACAACGTATCAGGCCGCATAATCAAGCTATTCGGATACAACAAAAGCCACTGTTTGAGCGTCATTTGTTGCGACAAAACTTCGGGCAATTGTTGCCCTTTCAAGACACCCGCGATAGCCGTTCCCGTTGCTTGTTGCCACCAACTTTTAGTGGTTTTATCTTCAAACATGGCGTTAAAATGATCCATCCCGACGAGCCTAAACTGCTCAATTTTGCCGTTTACCATCGGTTTAAAAACCCTTCCCGTGCGGCAAACGGTGCAATAAGTCACCATAATCGGTTGATTATCAACACTATCCACCACTTGATGGTGATAGCCCAAATATTGAATCGGATAGGCTTTCGCTTGCCCATTTAAGGCAACACCGATGATGAGTTTATCGGTTTTTAGGGCCGTATCTTGCGCGTTTGTTAAGGTCAATTTTGGTTGCAAAAACATCGAATCTGCCGCCATTTGAAAATTAGTCATATAAATTACGACTAATATCAAAGCCAAAATTAGCACCGCTACATATTTAGCAAATCTGTAATTTGTATTGAAGGCTTTTAGAAAACCAATCACCGCCATCAGACCAAATACGCCTCTGAAAATCCACCGATACGTATAAAGGAAATACGCCAAGTCAATGCTCGGAATTTCTTGGCTGCCATACATCGGCATGATGAAATAGACGTTCGCTATTTCAAACAAAATCAAGGCGATTGCGCCAATGTAAAAGAGCTTTTTCAATTTAAGTATTTGTTACATATTTACCGCCTTTCTGCACACCTGCCGTAATGCCTAACAAGGCTTTCATTTTGTTAGAAATGGGCATTTTTTCATAATCAGCCTTTATCGCATCAATAAAATTCATATTGCATTGCAAATAATGTTGCGCAATGCCGCCATGCGCATTTTGGCAGAAAAAGCAGTCATTCAGATGCGACACATACGTTGCAATCAACTCCCGTTCGGCCATACTGAGGGGTGAGTCTTCGCGCAAAAGCACTTGCACGAGGTCGTACAAATGCTTGCCCGTATCGGGGCGTAGGCGAGTACGCATAGTGTGTAGGCAAAGCCGTTGCTATTTTTCAATTTTTCCATTATTTTATAAGCCAAAACGCGCGAAATACTGAGGGGGTCTCTTTTCTGTAAAACATAAGTTTAAGTAATAGGATGTTTTTTTAAACACATAGAAACATACGACACATAGCTTTTTCTTTTTATGAAACTACTTTAAAGGCCGCATTTTCTTTTTTAATTTGGTCATAACCACCTTTTGACAAGTTATAGCCATTTGTTGTAATGCGTTCGCCCAAATGTTGATAAAAATTGGGGTCAGTCGGTGTAACGCTTGCCAAGCCGTCCACGTATTTATTGTAAAGACAAAACAAGGCAGCGATTAAAACGGTATCATGGATTTCACGGTCGGTTGCGCCTTCATTTTTTGCCCGTTCGACGGCTTTTGGGGTGACATTTCGACCATTTTGTTGCACCAAAGCGGCAATTGCGAGCAACGATTTCATCTTTTTAGTGAGGGGGGCGTTTTCAAAATTCTCCTTCACCAAAGCACACGTTTCTGACTCTCCTAACAATATATCGGCGGCGGCTGTATGCGCCGTTGTGCAAAAAACACATTGATTGCGCGACGACACTAAAGCGGCAATCAACTCGCGTTCTCCTTCGGAAAGCGTTGACTCTCCGCGTAGTAATAGTTGCGTCAATTCTCTAATAGGTTGCGCTGTGTCTTGTCGGTACGCCAATAGTCCTGTGATGCCAGGAAGGTGTGATTCTAAGGGAATATGAGGCATTTTTATTTCAGATTTCAAATTTCAGATTTCGGTAATATTTCTATTTAAAAATAAAGCACTTTCATAATTTCAACTCAGTAAATACTTTTTTTCAGAACGGGTGCATTATTGTCCGTTGCAGGGGCACTTTGATACTCCGCAGGAACGCTAAAAAAGACCGTCGAACCTTCGCCAAAATGCGCTAGGCTTTTTTCTAAGGCTTCGTTAAATGTAAATTCGGCGACATTCGTTCCGCGTGGTAAACCTTGATAAGAATCCTTCAATGTCTTGCCGTCGGGTGCGTACATGACGTAATGAAACCAGACCCATTTTTTTCTATCATTCCGAATTTTACCATCTCCTTTTAGGATAAGATATTGATTGTCAGCATCTAACGTCATTAATTTATTAGCCAATTGACCATTTTTGTATTGCTCAAAAAGCAATTTTGCAGAATCCAGTGCGATTTGCCGACGACTTTGATACGTCGGGCGAGCAGCATTGAGTTCTTTGCCGATTGATTGCAGATTTTGCTCAAATAGCCGTTGTTTTTTGTCCGATTCTTCAATGTATTTTGGAAAATCCTTGGCGTGAATAATCCGATGCAACTGCAAAAAACCTTTCTGCCCGTTCTTCAAATCAAAACTTAAAGTGTCCTTTTCGGACATTTTCATCAGCCGTTCGACCCATTCTTTTTTCGTCGGGTCATTAACGTTCATGTCTTCAAGAATCAACGTTGCCGTGTCACCCGCTTGAAGCGAAGCATTGAAAACAACAAAATCGCCTTGTTTTACGACATAATCGTAGGTCACGGCGTCGCCGATTTTTGGTTTAGATGTCGCATCGGATGTGCAAGCTGCCGCTAAAAAAGCAAGAATAACAATGGAATATAAAATATAATTTTTCATTATATCAATAAATAATTTATAATTAATTGGATAAATTAAATGAGTAAAATATTTTTAAAATTTGACTTTTCACGGCGGCGTAGCTGCCAAATCTTGGTAATATTTAACACGGTCAACCGCTTTTCTAAGCAGTGTAACCGCAAAACCGCCTACTTTGCGGTTACACCGCATGAAAACTAGGTCTATCAGTCTAGCGTTACCGAGATTTTGCAGCTACGCCGCAACTGACATTCCAAAGCGTTCATTTTGATACCCCTCAGTATTTTGGGGTAAAAAGGCGTTCGCAGCCGCTAAATTTTGATGCCAAACGACGCCACAACGCTTCTGCCGTCCGAATTCCAAACCCCTACGCCTGGGTAGCCCGTGGGTCTTTTTGTAAAATATTGTTCGTTTGTCACGTTGTTGACGCCTAATCTAAACGTGTAATTCTTGGCAATTCTCAACGACGTATTGATGTCCAAAACACCGTAAGACGGTACAACGCCCCTCGCTCCATTTGCGCTCGGTTGCTCCGTATTTAGGGCATCGGAATAGGATTTACTCACGTAACTGTATTGTAAGGTGGCACTGAACGTCTTGAAACGCGCATTTATCCCGTTTCGACTTATCCATTTTGGCACGGTCTCCAAGGCATTACCTGCAATATTTTTATTATCTTTACCGACCACAATTGACCCTTTCAGATACACGGCATCGAAATACGAAGTTGCCGTAAAAAAAGACAATTTCGACGTCGCATTACTGAGGGGTATCACTTCGACGTATAATTCAAGGCCCTTCGTCAAACTGCTGCCCGTATTCGTTTTATAATTATACGATTGACCATTTTCCGTCAACGTTTGCGTTCCAATTCTATTGTTATAGCGCAGCGTGAAATAGCTTAAATCGTAATGTAACCACGTTTTATGCTGCCCGTTTATGCCAATTTCGGCGTTATAACCCGATGCATCTTTAAGATTCAAATCGGTGCTGTCAAGCGGTGTTGCGGGAATCACATCCGAAAAAATAACGGGGCGATATGCCTGTGAAATACCGCCATAAATCCGATTTCTTCCCTTCAACTTATACTCCGAACTGATGCCCAACAAAGGGAAATTATGAATAACTTGATTGTCCATTTTTCCATTGCGCGTATAAGCAATTTTACCCGTCATATCGGTTACGCCACGCTCATATCTAAGCCCCGCCGATACCGATAGTTTTGAGGTGATTTGCGTCAAATTCTCTACAAAAAAGGACAAATTTTGCGTTTTTGCGTGCAAATCACGTCCGAAGTCGCCCGTAACGCTTAAATCGAAATCCGTTCCCGTTGTCCCTTTTCCCAGCTGTCGGCGGTGCAAATCGTTGTTCACGTAGCGCAATCCCGTGGCAATTGTGTTCTGTAATTTGCCTAAGTTATAAGCCCTTATCAAGCGTAAATCGTAGGTATAACTGTTAAAATTATCTATATCAACTTGCCGATTCTTATATTGATTTGTTTTACTATCAATTGTATCTTTTACATCGGCAAATGTCAAAAATTGAACGCTGTTTCGACTGCCCAAAACGGCGGAAGCAATGAAATTTAGTTGCGTTTTGTCGTCAATTTTCCAATCCAAAGTCAGCGACGGTAAATAAATATCAGGATTAAAATAATTTCTACTACGTGTTGACTGTCGCGGGTCGTTCAAAAATTGAGCATCTGTCAATGGCCCGGGTATTTGAAAGGTGTAAGTTGACCGACCTAACTCGGCTTTCACACTCAGCGACGGTGAAAATTGATAGGTCAAAGCCATAAATTGACCCTCTGAATCCGACCTTGCATTTTTTCGATAACCGTCTGATATACGTTTTTGATAATAAGCGTAGTAGTTCAATTTACCGATTTTACCACTCAACGCATTGAACGAACTGAACAAACCAAAAGACCCGACGGAATGATTGCCTTCGTAACTTACGGCCTTCGTCGTATCACCAATTTTCGTTACATAATTGACCATACCCCCAAATTGCGCCCCAAATTGCAACCCCGCCGTGCCGTGAATCAACTCAATCCGTTCGATGCTTTCCATCGGCGGACTGTAATGACTCGCGGGATATGCATAAATATCGCTATTCGTAATTACTCCATTTTGCCTAACGTTATACTCCCAAGAGCGATGCGGGTCAAGCCCTCGCGTAGCGATATTCACTTGATTGCCCGAACCATCCATGTCATACACGAACACGCCCGGGACTTTCGCAAATACTTGTCTGCTCGTTTTTTCAGCCAAATTTGCATTCATATTTTCTACCGTTATGACCTCGTTTTTTTTGCCCGAAACGATGTAAGTAGAGTGAACAGATGCTAGTTTTTTTACTTCCGTCGTCGGTTCTCGATAGCCAGAAACGGTGACGGTTTCTAAGGTTTTAGGCTTTGTTGAATCTGCAATAATTTGAGCGTGTAACGTTCCTAGTTCACATAAAATTAAAGTAGTTGCTATGAGTTTTTTTAATTTAGTCATCTTTATTTTAATGTTTAAAGCGTTAATAATGTAACATTAACGACTTTTATGCAAATCAAATACCAATGTCTTTTAGTTTTGAGTTTTGGGTTTTGAATTTGAATTTGAGCACAGCTCAAAACTTACCCACACACTGAGGGGTAGGGACAAAGCCAGCTGTCTTTTCCGTTTCCTTTTTCAAGAAAATAACCAAGCCGACCAAGGCCGCTTTGATGGCTTCAACAGATACTTTTTCCGTTTTGTTTTTTTTGTACAAAGCGTTTGACACGAACAACGATGTCAGAGAAAATAGGAATAATATGAATAAATTTTTCATCGTATAAATGATTTATAATGACTATTAAAGAGTGGATTTTTCCGTTTAAAAACCCCAAAAATCCCCACTAAAACGCATGATAAAATGATACTGAATTTTTTAAATGCGTTTTTAGTGAGGACTCAGGACACGTATGAAAACAAAGTCAAAAAATAAATGCATAATTTGTGGTTAAGCCTTTACTTCCTTTCTTTTATAACTATCTTTTTACGCCCTTTTACGGGCGATAATTGTCAATTTTAAACGATTGAAATGTGTTCAAAAAAACTTAGCGCAAGTTTTGGACATAATGAGTAGATGAAATCTTAACTCATCGTTTATCGTTTATCACTTCCTTAGCTTGCGCGAAGCCTAAAAACAAATATTTCTTTCTAATGTCTTTGTAGAAAACACTCTTTAAAAAACCATAAAAATTCCGTTGATGCAAGACGTTAAGCATATAAATTCTTTCGTTATTGATAGCGTAAAGCGTTGATAATCAATAGCGAAAGATATTTATTTGTCGGAACACCAACGGAAAATTTACAGACGTATTAGAGATGAAATCTAAATATTCTTTAAGTGTTTTGTAAGGTGTCTTACACGAATGTACCGCGACCTTTAGGTCGCGGGAGTGCGTAAACTGAAATTGATGTACAAACTTTGAACGACCTAAAGGTCATTCTACAAAATAAGGAAATTTGTCGCCTTGGCAGCAAGGCATTTTAGGAAAGATAGGCGTCTATTTTGAATTGTATTACGGACTTCAGTCCGTAAATGTCGTTTTTGAACATTCACGGACTGAAGTCCGTGATACAATACCCCTCAGTATAAGGCCGTTTTTGAGCTGTTTTTAGGTATTTTTCAAGGAATAACGCGCCAAATTGTATCTATTTTGAATAGACAAACAAACGTTTTCCATGGAATTGAACCATTGACGACAGCGAATAAAAAAGTTAAAACGAGGAAAATAGACTAGGGAATTGAAGCAAATCAAATGCTCAAAACATAGAACGGACACGACGCATGAGGCGACATTTACCCATTTTCAATTCTGAATTTTTAATTTTTAATTCCCTCATACGCGCTCGGGAGGCGGTATGAAGATTGAGGCGTTCAACGTTGATTTCGGGCAGTTGACGTACCAAACGGACGCAATGAGGTCAGTTTTAAAAGCGTGATTTGCTTTTACGATTGTCGAAGAAACGGGTGGTGGAAATATTTTAATCAAGTCGTCCAAAGATACTGAAGAGGTGTTCGACGACTGTTTTTTATCTTGTCCTTTATCGGCTAAAAGGTCATTAACCGCTACACTTAACGCATCAAATTGCGTTCTCGCGTTGTCATTGCGTTGCATTTTCACGTAAAAAGTATCATTTACGTAGCGACGCTCAACGACATTGTAAAAGGTATTGCCCCGTTTGACGGATTCTGGAAACGGCGATTTGTTTTCCCAATCGCTGCCATAAGGCAAAGGCATATACACTTTAAATTCAATTTGTTCTTCTGCATTCACCAAATCAGACGCCGTGACGTCCTTTGCGTTTTCGTATCGCAAAGCTACAACCATCGGCTCAGAAATCTTAAAGAGCAGGACGGCGAGTAATGATATGGTAAGAAAAATTTTCACAATTAAATTTTAAATTCGGCGGCAAGGTAAAACGATTATTTAGATTCAAAAATATTTTTTACTTTTTTCGATAAAAATACTGAAGGGTAGGTTTTGAGTTATCATTATTTAAAATTTTGAAACGACTTAGCTTTACTTATCTTTGCAAAAAATAACGGCTTATGGAAGCTAAAAAAATCGCTTTAGATACGGATACAATATTGGTTCACTTCGATTTACGCCGCTTGCGTCAAGGTGACTTAATTGACAAATGGACATCCGCAACGGGTTCGCTCAATGAATACGAGATGCAACGCGTTGAAAAACTGTATCAAAAAGCCTTGAAATCGGGTGACCGTCTGGATTTGATGCAAATAATTCATGTCCTTCGCGCTTTGCAAGTCCTTATTTTGAACAGATAATTCTTAATCATTTTAACTTTTGGAAAGTTTTAAACCGCCAAAAGTTGAAACTTATTGATAATCACTATTTTACAAACTCCCCCTCAGTATCTTACCTCCTTTTCCCTACATTTTACGTCGATTTGTCGAGTCTTTACCGTCGAATTTTTATTTTTTTTGCGCCAACACAATTTAATTTCTACATTCACCCTTGTTTTTGTAAAACATTGTAAATCAAGTTATTAGAAGCAGATTTTATTTAATTTATCAACCAATTTTGTTAAAATGAAAAAGTATTCTTACGCCCTATTGAGCCTTGCCGTTGTGGCAATCGCTTACGCCTGTACGCCCAAAACTTCGGGCGGCTCGGCTTCAACACCCGCTGCCGATGTGTCTAAAAACGCGGTGACACCTACGGGAAAACGCAAATTTATTGACGCCGCCAACATGAATTTGGCGGTGCGCCCACAGGATGATTTTTACGAATATGCTAACGGTACATGGCTGACAAAAACCGCTATTCCTGCCTCCGAAGCCCGTTGGGGCAGCTTCAATGAATTGCAAGAATTTAATCAAAATTCTTTGAAGGCCATTTGCGAGGAATTGGCCGCAAAGTCGGGCGAAAAAGGCAGTTTGAGCCAAAAAGTAGGCGATTTTTACGCCGTTGGCATGAATACCGAAGCCATCGAAAAAGCAGGCATTGCCCCTTTGAAACCGTATCTAAACCGCATTGATGCCATCAAAAACTTCGCGGGTTTACTCGACGAAATCGCGCTTGAATTTACCGAAGGGACGAGTGCTATCTTCGGTTTGGGCGTTGGTGTGGATGCCAAAAACAGTTCGGTTTATGCAACAAGCATCGGCGCGGGTGGCCTGCATTTGCCCGACCGCGATTTGTATTTGAAGGACGACGAACGGTCGAAAAAAATCCGCAAAGCGTATGAGGAACACGTTATCAAAATGTTTCAACTCACGGGTTTGACGGAAGTGCAAGGCAGACAAGCCTTCGCGGACGTGATGCGAATGGAAACGGCCTTTGCGAAAGCCTCAATGACCCGCGTTGAACGCCGTGACCCTGAAAAAACGTACAACAAAATGACCATCGCCGACTTAGAAAAATTGTGTCCGCGCATGAATTGGGCCGAACTTTTTACCAAAACCAAGACGACAAACGCGTATTATATCGTCCGTCAACCCAATTTTTTGAAGGAAGTTCACGAGATGTTAGGCCGTGAAAAACTCGAAGATTGGAAAGCATTTTTGAAATGGGATGCCTTGAAAAGTGCTGCACCGTACTTGTCAGACGCTTTTGTGATGGAAAATTTTAGATTTTCGCAAAATATCAGTGGTCAAAAAGAAATTCAACCCCGTTGGAAACGCGTTTCGGGCATGACTGACAACGTTTTGGGCGAGGCTTTGGGTCAAGTTTACGTTGACCGTCATTTCAAACCTGAAGCGAAAACGCGGATGTTGGAACTCGTCGGCAATTTGATGAAAACTTACGACAAACGCATCCGTACACTCGACTGGATGAGCGAAGAAACCAAGACAAAAGCCCTTGAAAAACTTAGCACTTTCGTCCGTAAAATCGGTTATACGGATAAATGGACCGATTATACCCCCCTCAGTATTGACCGTTCAAAATCGTATTTTGAGAACGTTTTGGCCGCTTCCAAGTTCCAAACTGCCGAAAATGTGGCCTATTTGGGCAAACCGATTGACCGTCAAAAATGGGGTATGACACCGCCGACCGTCAACGCCTATTACAGCCCCGTGATGAATGAAATCGTTTTCCCTGCGGGTATTTTGCAATTTCCTTTCTTCGACAATGATGCTGACGACGCCGTGAATTATGGGGGCATTGGCGCGGTTATCGGCCATGAAATTTCGCATGGTTTTGACGACCAAGGTGCAAAATTTGACAAAGATGGCAATTTGAAAAACTGGTGGACGGAAAGCGATACTAAGAAATTTGAAGTAAAAACAAACATGATTGTTGAGCAATTCAACAATTATAAGGTGTTAGATACGCTTCGCGTGAACGGAAAATTGACTTTGGGTGAGAATATTGCCGACTTGGGCGGCTTGTCGGTGTCGTATGATGCCTTCAAAACGTACTCGCCGCAAGGCAAAAGCGACGCCTTGATTGATGGTTTTACGTCAGACCAACGCTTTTTCCTCTCGTGGGCGCAAGTGTGGCGGTCGAAAATGCGGCCCGAAGCACAAGCCAATCAAATCCAAACCGACCCGCATTCTCCCGGCAAATTCCGTTGCAATGGCCCATTGACCAATATGATGGAATTTTACAACGTTTTTGGCGTCAAACAAGGTGATAAAATGTATCGGGCAGAAGCCGACCGTGCTAAAATCTGGTAAGAAGGCGGTTGCACGCAGAACGTGAACAAACCCGATAATGACGAAAGCCGAACGAAAATAAATTCGTTCGGCTTTCGTCGTTGTAATAATATTGCAAGCCAGCAGACTTATGGAGCAGCTCTACCCCCCGATGAACTGCTCCGGTCTGCCTTGTAATGCCACGGAGGCACTATATCTTAATGTTTTTTTATATTCTTGTTATCAAATTATGTTTAACTATTTCCGAAAATCATGCCACATTTGCCAAAGCGTGTTCAAATTTTAAAATTTTTCCTGCGGTAGTGATTTTGAATTTAAAATCTACCAAGTTGGATTGTAAGGTGTCAAACGATTTTCTATATTCGTCGTAATTCGTAAATTCGCCGCATATTTGCGTGTCGGTGGCAGTTTGCACCAAAATCTGAAAATGCAAATAATTGTCGCGGTAGAAGAATTTAGTCAACAGGTTATTAGTCTCTTTATTTACCATGTTCTCGGAATTTAAAGTTTTGATGAATCATTGTTCCTTTTCCGTGAGGCAATTATAAAGCCAAAACGGAGGGTGGCAAAACTTTTTTTCTGATTTTCATGACTGGACATACACATCAATGTACTAAAATCGCGCTATTTAAAAAGCTGATTGTCAAACCTAATTTCTTGATTATCAAATAAATAGACAATATCAATGTCGTTAAAAAGTCGGGCAAAAAAATAGACCCTCTCAGTATCATAATGCTTTTTAATCTATTATTTTTTTACAATTATAAACCACACAATGGCAGCTAATTATCAACGTGCGTTCCGTGTCGGCGGCAATCCGAACAATCCTTTTGGGTCAATTATAAATTTATTGATTTTTTTCGGCATCCTCGTAGCGATGTATTTTCTCATTGGCGGCGTGTTCAAATTGCTGTACCTCATCGCCCCCGTGTTGCTCATTGCGACCCTCATTATCAATTATCGCATCGTTGCGGATTATGCAATTGGCGTGTTTGAAACCTTCCGAACCGATATTTTATGGGGCGTTGTGAAGGTCATTTTCACCGTTTTATGCTATCCGATGGTGATAGGTTGGCTGTTTGCAAAGTCTTTGATTTATCGAAAAGTGGATAAAATGAAGGAAAATTTTGACGCGCAAATGAACGCGGCGAACCAAAACTTGGGCGCAAAACCTGTAGCGTCAACGGATTTTGCCGATTTTGAAGAGTTGAGTTCTGAAATGCTCAATAAAAATGCCCCTAAAAAAGAAGAACGAATTATTATTGAGTTGCCAAAACCAAAGGAAAAACGACAAGACGATTACGACCAATTTTTTAAATAATGAGCAGTTGTGTGTGCGTTGGCTTTTTTTTTAAAAAAATACTGAGGGGTATCAAATTTTATAAAATATTGATTATCAATTACTTAAAATTTTCCAAGGGTTACAAACCCTTGGAAAATTGCTCTTTAAATAAAATTTATTCACATATTTATTTTAAAATTTAACGGATTAATCGGTTAATTATCGACTGCGGCGTAGCTGCAAAATCTCGGTAATATTAAATAAACCACCATTTTTTTACGCGGTGTAACCGCGAAATCGCTTGTTTTGCGGTTACACCGCATTTAAAATCGTGTATTCATGGGTTATATTACCGAGATTTTGCAGCTACGCCGCAGTACGATAAATAAGAGTGCATAACAAATTTACCAATTCATCGCATAATAACTTTCCAAAAGTTGCAACTTTTGGAAAGTTGTAGCCTAAAAAGACAATTTGTTATGCACTCATAAATAACCGATGATTCCGAAATTTAAAACTCATATCCCACTTGAAACGTCAAAAAATAACCTTGTAAAGCCGCCAAACCACTTAAAACGGGGTCGTCTTTATGGTTTTGAGGATTGAACAAATAATTGAATGACCTTGTATAACGCGTCGTAAAACCCCAATGACGGCTGATAAAATAAGACAAGCCCACCGTGTAACTCATGTCATTTTGCTTAAAAATATCCACAACCTCACGTGGATGCGAAAAAATTTCGGTCACTTTCGTATTAAAAAGCCGCCCATAACTCAATCCCGCCGAAAAATGCACTTTATAATAGTTCTGTTCGGGCTGATACCAATCAAGGTAACTGACCATCACAGGCACTTCCAAATAGTTCAAAGTGAGTTTCCAATTTGTAATCACAAGGTCGCGTTCAATCGTCCGTCCCCCGCGTTGACTCCACAACATATCGGTTGTCAGCCGCCATTTTCCATCTTCGTTCAGACGAATCGTGCCGCGTAAACCCGCATTTAAGCCGACTTTATTGTAACCTGCTGCACGGTCGCCGTCCATTTGAGCTGCGTTGAAACCCAAAAGAAGGCCGCCGCCAAAACGATTTTGAGCCGATAAACCGTTGATAATCAACATTATAAATAGAATAAAAAATATTTTTTTCATTTTTTTGTATTTTTTAAAAGCATTAAATTATTGATAGCCCTAAGATTTGACAACGTTTAAAAAGTTGCTCATTCTGAAATCCGAAAATCTAAAAACCTTCAAACTTCGGCGTAAAAAAAGGCATTTTTGGGCTAAAACACGCCATTTTTTTTTGACTTTTGCGCCGCTTTAACAATTGTAACAAATGACAAAAAAAATACTCATTATCGGCCCAGCTCACCCTTTGCGTGGCGGTTTAGCGACCTTCAACGAACGCCTTGCACGGGCTTTTCAGTCGGAAGGTCATGCCGTTTATATCGTTACTTTCAGCCTTCAATATCCCGATTTTTTGTTCCCGGGAAAAACGCAATATTCAACCGAACCTGCACCTAATGACTTGACAATCAGTGTTAAAATCAATGCGTTTAATCCGTTCAATTGGTTGAAAATTGGCTTAGAATTAGCTCAAATGAAAGCTGATTTAGTCATTTGTCGTTTTTGGTTGCCCATAATGGGGCCGTGTTTGGGAACGATTTTGAGGTTGATTCGCCGCAATAAACGCTCAAAAATTGTTGGATTAATTGACAATATTATTCCACATGAAAAACGATTGGGCGACCGCCCGTTAGCGCAATATTTTGCGTCGGCGTGTGCCGCTTTTGTCGTTATGTCAAGGGCGGTTGAAACTGAAATGACGGCCTTTACCAAGCGTCCGATTGTCTATATTCCGCATCCCATTTACGATACTTATGGTGAAAAAAGCGACCGTTCCACGGCGTTAAAAACCTTACAACTTGATGAAAATCAACGCTATATACTTTTTTTTGGGTTTATCAGGCACTACAAAGGCTTGGATTTACTCATTGAGGCGTTGGGTACTGAGGGGGTCAAAAAATGGGGCATCAAGCTCATCGTTGCGGGAGAATTTTACGAAGATGAAAATTTTTACAAAGAAAAAATTGCCGCGTTGCACTTGGAAAACACGGTCATTTTACATGCCGATTTTATCCCTACGGAGGCCGTTCGCTACTATTTCGCGGCAGCCGATTTGGTCGTTCAGCCTTACCGAACGGCGACGCAAAGCGGCATTTCGCAAGTGGCGTATCATTTTGACAAACCGATGATTGTGACGAACGTCGGTGGTCTGCCCGAGATTGTGCCGCATGGAAAAGCGGGTTATGTCGTCGAACCCACCCCCCTCAGTATTGCGGCGGCTTTGGTTGATTTTTACGGCAATAATCGCCTCAACGCGTTCAATGAAGGCGTTGTGGAACAGAAAAAACGCTTTTCGTGGAAAGCGATGACGGACGCGTTCTTAAGCCTGTAACTAACCGAGGTGTCGTAGGTTTTTAATAATTTACGACTGTTTACGACGGCATAGCTGCCCAATCTTGATAACATTCAAGCAGATAAACCAAATTTTTCATACGTATAACCGCAAAACAAGCGGTTTAGCGGTTACACCGCAGGGAAAATCGGCTTTGTATGCTTGGTATTACCGAGATTTTGCAGCTACGCCGCAACCTAAAATCCCAAAGCGGAAATTGCTGCCAGTATATAAATTGACTATGTAAATTATTGACTATCAATTTATTATATTATAATATTTAAAATCGTATAAATAAATCAACGATGGAAAAAATCCAATCCTATTTACAAGCGAACAAAGCGCGACAATTGACAGAATTGCTCGATATGTTGCGTATCCCCTCAGTATCCGCCGACCCAAAACACGCGGCGGATATGCATCTCATGGCCGAATCGGTGGCTCAGCACCTCAAAAACGCGGGCCTCGACGCCGTAGAAGTGATGCCGACGGGCGGCTGTTCGGTCGTTTATGGCCATAAAATTGTGAATCCGTCTTTGCCGACCGTCCTCGTGTACGGGCATTACGACGTGCAACCTGCCGACCCGATTGATTTGTGGGACTCGCCACCGTTTGAACCCGTCATCAAAAAAACGGCGGTGCATCCCGACGGGGCGATTTTTGCGCGGGGTTCTTGCGACGACAAAGGCCAAATGTTTATGCACGTCAAGGCCGTTGAAGCGATGATTCAAACGGGCGAATTACCTTGCAATGTCAAATTTATGATTGAAGGTGAGGAAGAAATTGGTTCAGTGAATTTAGGCGATTTTTGTAGGAAAAATGTCGAAAAACTCGCTTGTGACGTCATTTTGATTTCAGATACCTCGATTATTGCCAACGATGTGCCGAGCATAACAACGGGTTTGCGTGGCTTAACGTACCTTGAAGTGGAAGTCGTTGGGGCAAATCGAGACTTGCATTCGGGCGTTTACGGCGGTGCGGTGGCCAATCCTATCAACGTTTTATGCGCTATGATTGCGTCGCTACACGATGCCGCAGGCCGCATTACCATTCCAAATTTTTACGACGATATTGTACCCATAAGCCTTGCTGAACGCGCCGAAATGGACAAAGCACCCTTCAATTTGAACGATTATAGAGAGGATTTAGCAATTGACGCTGTCGTTGGTGAACACGGTTTTACGACGAATGAACGCACGTCTATTCGCCCAACCTTGGACGTAAATGGTTTGTGGGGCGGCTACACGGGGGCGGGTGCGAAGACCGTTTTGCCATCCAAAGCGAACGCTAAAATCTCGATGCGGCTTGTGCCGAATCAGAACGATGAAAAGATTTATCAACTTTTTGAACGCCATTTTCTCGGCATCGCCCCCCCCTCAGTAAAAGTGACTGTAAAACCGCATCACGGCGGTTTGCCTGCCGTTACGCCGACCGACACGAAAGAATATCGGGCGGCTCATTTGGCAATGGAACAGACGTTTGGCGTGCCGCCGATTCCGAAACGCGAAGGTGGTTCGATTCCGATTGTGGCCTTGTTTGAAGAGGTGTTGAAAGTAAAAACAATTCTCATGGGTTTTGGCTTAGATTCCGACGCTTTGCACTCGCCGAATGAGCATTACGGCTTGTTCAATTTCTACAAAGGCATTGAGACAATTCCGTATTTTTTCAAATTTTATGCGGAATTAAAAGCATAAATTGTTGGATAGTGCAATTTTATCCTAATTTTGTTCCAATAATTAAAACGTTCAACAAAATAAAATTCGGAAGATATGGTAACAATGAATTGGCTCTTAGAAAAATACGGGGAAAGCCACCTCAATCCCATCAATAAACTCATTCACTGGATATGCGTCCCGAGCATCGTTTTTAGCTTGTTTGGCGTGCTTTACGCGCTGCCTTTTCCCGTCGAACGGGGTCTTTTTACCAATTGGGCTTTTGTATTTTATGCGGTTTCGCTTATTTTTTACGTGCGTTTGTCCATCCCGATTACAATTGGGATGTTGCTTGTATGCGGCGCGATGATTTTTGGCGTTGACGCCATTTTCAACGCCGTCGGGCAAGACGCCGTAGGTTTGGCGAGAGTATCGTTCGGCATTTTTGTCGTTGCTTGGATTGGCCAATTTATCGGGCATAAAATCGAAGGAAAAAAGCCATCTTTCCTCGACGACTTGAAGTTTTTGATGGTCGGCCCTGCATGGTTGTTGAGTTTTATTTACAAAAAAGTGGGTATAAAATATTGAGTTTTGTACGTACAAAAAGCGTAAAAAAGCCCGAATCTTCTGCAAGGAAAATTCGGGCTTTTTTATTGAGTAATAACTTCGAAAATCTCAATTTTACTACGATTTTTTATAAAAGCGACTTGTCATTGCGAGGAGGCACGACGAAGTAATCTCTAGTTTTTTAGCACAATTTCAATTAAAAAACGTCTATTTCCAAGCAAAAAGACTGCAAAAACTTAAAGATTGCTTCGTCGTGCCTTCTCGCAATGACAAGCCGCGTGCCTTCTCGCAATGACAAGCCGCGTGCCTTCTCGCAATGACAAGCCGCGTGCCTCCTCGCAATGACAAGCCGCGTGCCTTCTCGCAATGACAAGCCGCGTGCCTTCTCGCAATGACAACGTTGTTTGGTTGAAATTAAAGGTAAATTGAGATTTCCAAAGTTACCAATATTTAAGAAAATGCTCAAAATACTGAGGGGGTACTTTTAAATCTTCTAAACAACAATTGCTAAATAATGTACCAACAATTTCCGCTTTAAAACCTAAAATCTGTCATTTCCGCCCAAAATCGGCAGGAATTTCCCCCCAATTTTCAGTGTCCCATTTCAAAATAGGATTTTGATAGGTGTTCGTTTCCAACCATTTTACAGCACGGTCGAGCATCTCGAAAATGGGTTTATTACGTGCTGTTTGTTCCAAATTAGTCTTTGCTTTCCGATTTCTGACCCATGCTTGCGCCGTTTTTGAGTCGGAATAAATCGGCGTTGTCAGCCGTCCTTCCTTTTTCAAATAGGCCAAACCATGCACAATTGCCAAAAATTCGCCCACATTGTTCGTTCCTTCGGCAAACGGCCCTTGATGAAAAATCTGATCTTTAGTCTTTGTATAGACCCCTCGATACTCCATTTTCCCGGGATTGCCACTACACGCCGCATCTACAGACAGGCTGTCTTGAATGATATTAGCGCGTGAAACGGCCTTTGAAACCGTCGGATTTGCGCCCGATACTGAGGGGGGCGTTTTCGATTTTGAAAAATCGTAATACTGTTTGTACGAGCCTTTAAATGCCGTTTCAGCCGCCGCCACCGTCTCAAAAGACTTGTATTTGGCGTCGGGAAAGCCCATAATTTGGCCTTTGGCCTTGTTCCAATCCGTATAAACGCCTGGCTTCGCACCCACCCAAACGACGTAGTATTTTTGTTTTTTAGCCATTTTTTAGAATTTTAGCCGTTAAAAATTATCAAATTTACTAGATGACAGTGCCTTTAAATCTTGAATTGCCTTCGTCGGGTCAGTTGCTCCGAAAACGCTGCTGCCCGCCACCAACACATCGGCACCCGCTTGCAAAATAATTTCGGCATTTTGTAGGCCGACGCCGCCATCAATCTCAATATGCGCGTTCAAATTGCGTTCATCAAGCATCGAGCGGAGTTTTTTAATTTTGTTGAGGGTCTGATAAATAAATTTTTGACCCCCAAATCCTGGATTAACGGACATCAAACAAAACAAATCGGCGTCTTCCAAAATATCTTCCACCATCGACACAGGCGTATGTGGATTCAAGGCGACACCTGCTTTCGCACCCGTCGCACGAATTTGTTGCAATGTGCGGTGCAAATGCGGACAGGCTTCCACGTGAACTGTAATAACATCGGCACCCGCTTGGCGAAATTGCTCAATGTATTTTTCAGGTTCAACAATCATCAAATGCACGTCGAGCGGCTTAGTGGCCAACTTTTTTATGGCTTCGATAATCATCATTCCGAAGGTGATATTCGGTACAAAACGACCATCCATCACATCAAGATGAAACCAATCGGCTTCACTTTGATTGACCATGTTAATATCCCGCGCCAATTGCGTAAAATCGGCGGCCAACACTGAGGGGGCGATTAAGTGCTTCATTTTCAATTATTTATGCGTGTTTTAAAAAATGAATAGGTTTCACACAGAGTTCACAGAGAACACAGAGTTTTATGGATTAAAATGCTGTAAAATAAGGTTTTTATAAGAATAACTCTGCGTCCTCCGTGTTCTCTGTGTTAGTAAAAGCCAAAGTGGAAATTGCTGTGTTCTCTGTGAACTCTGTGCGAAGCCTAAACAGAACGCTGCAAAAGTAGTCGTAACTTTCAAAAAAGGATGAAAAAAAATGAGAATACCCCCTCAGTATAAAGCCGTTTTTTGAGCGTGAACGCCTACATTTGCGCCCGTTTTTAGAATTAAATTTACAATTTCATCATACATCAAATAATGACATCAAATTTCAAAAAGAGCCGTTTTATGACTTTTAGCTTGTTCACAATCCTGTGTTTTCACTTTTTTACCGCTTGTACCAATCCGTCAACGGATATTTCTGCCAAAAAAACGGATAAAGATTCAGCCGTTGTCGCTGCCGTTCCCGTGATTGATTCTTCAAAATTAATTTTGCCGAAAATCGCTAAATCTTTACTCGATTCGACAAGCCGCGTGGTTTATTTTACGATGGACGATGGCCCTTTGCAGCCTAGCAACGTGCTGATTCAAGTAGCTGAGGAGAAAAAAGTGAAAATTTCGGAATTTGCCGTTGGCCTTCATGCCTTATCGAATAAAAAATTTATGGAACATTTGGACGGCATGAAACGCAGCCCTTATATGGAAGTTTGTAATCATTCGTATAGCCATGCCTACAACCAATACGCTCATTTTTATTCCAATCCGCAAAAAGCGGCGGACGATATTATCGGCAATGAAAGTAAATTGAATTTGACATCGAAAATTGTCAGAATGCCAGGCCGTGATATTTGGTCAACCTCAACTGTTAAGCGTGGTTGGAAGCAAAGCGGCGGCAAGACCGCCGAAATTTTGACCACCGAAGGCTTCAAAATCTACGGTTGGGACTGCGAATGGGAGCATTTTGGTAACACATTGCCTAAGAAAACGCCTGAAAATTTCGTCGCAATGGTGGATGATTTGTTTCGCCGAAATGCGATGGTGACGCCTAATCATCTCGTTATTTTGGGCCATGACGAGATGCTCATCAAAGAAAAAGGCCGTCAAGATTTTAAGCAAATTATTGATATGTTGAAAGAACGCGGGTATATTTTTGAGTTTATCAGCAACTATCCCAACTAATACGATTTAGGAAATTCGGATGTCGGTTAGGGTCTCTCCGAAATCCGCCCTCCCAAATCCGAAATCGGAATACTGAGGGGGGCAATTTCTTATAAAATATTGATTGTCAACTTATTACAATTCCCTAAGGATGCGCTGTCCTTGGGGAATTTTCATTTAAAGCAAAGTTTTTAACGCGATAATTTTTTAAGACACGTTATATATAGCATAAACTGCTTAAAATTGCGGATAATTTGAGCGTTATCCACAGATTTTACGGATTAGTACAGATTCTACACCTATTTCAAATAAAATTTAGCATTAATCACCTATTTTGTGGATAAATCGGTCTTAATTTGTGAAATTTGTGGATAAACGCCTTTCTTTACAATTCATCTCGCCTTTAATTCAAAGAAAATGAATCTCGCACAGACGAAAATCTATCTCGAAAAGATAATTGCACTGTATAAAAATATGAGTGCCGACGAGCGCAACATCAACACCATCGAACGCGATTTGATGCTTAGCTACATCCGTCAATTGTATGAAACGTGCCTCGAGACGCCCCCCTCAGTAGTTGCGCCGCCACAAGCCGCCAAGCCTGTCTCAGCACCGCAACCCAAACCAACGCCACCGCCCGTTGTGGAACAACCGAAAGTTGCGCCGACCGTAGCGGTTTCTGCACCGCCTGTTGTGGAAACGCCGCGTTATACGCCGCCGCCACTGCCACCGCCCGTTGTGGAAACACCACGTTATACGCCGCCGCCGCCACCACTCGTAGTGGAAACACCGCGTTATACGCCGCCACCGCCCGTTGTGGAAACACCACGTCCGCGTGTTGCACAAGCACCTGCGAGTGGTTTTTCAGCAGAAATTGAAGCATTATTTGATGAGCAGATTGGGAAAGAAATTTCGGACAAATTGTCCAATGCGCCCGTAGCCGATTTGACAAAGGCTTTTGGCTTAAATGACCGCCTTTTGATGCAAAATGAACTGTTTTTGAACAATAAATCGGCTTTCGACGAGGCATTGAAGGACTTGAACAATTCGAGTAGTTTCGACACGGCGCGTGCTTTTTTGGCTGATTTAGCTGTCAGAAATAGTTGGAATTTGAATAGTGACCGCCAGAAATTGGCCAAATCATTTATCAAATTGGTTCGGCGGCGGTTGAGATAATTTCAAATTTTAAGGCTTTCAAATTTCAATAGGCTGCTTATTTATTACTTATTGAAATTTGAAAGCCTTGAAACGTGAGCGTAAAAATTTTGAAAATCAAGCGATAAACCCTGTCATTGACACGTCAAAAGAAGCAATTGACGGTAGAATCACCCTTAAATACTGAGGGGTATGTTCAACTCAAAAAATGTCCAAAATCTTGCATATATCTTGGACTGGATTTGATAACCCAAATTTTGAAGGCCGTAAAAGGCGATTCTGGGCTTAATCGGCGTCGAATTTGAGCGATTAAAGTAGCTTT
Organism: Saprospiraceae bacterium; assembly: GCA_043720935.1. Lineage (GTDB taxonomy): Bacteria > Bacteroidota > Bacteroidia > Chitinophagales > Saprospiraceae > JAAFJT01. The sequence goes on along the minus strand of JAYSRS010000489.1, from coordinate 9,385 downwards.
TTCAACATGGTTTAAGCCTTCTTCGTAGTAGAAATCACGTAAATACTGCGTAAAAGTGGCCAATTCTTTGGACACTTTATCGCGTAGATTTTCACTTGCAATTTCTTTATTTTTAGTCGTTCCTGTGTAAATAGCGTTCAAAAGTGCCACTGTATTTGTGGTTTCAAGGCTCGGTTGTGCTTCCGTTGCCGTTATTTTGAAATGCTCTTTGGGCATTCCGTAACCTTTGAATTTAATGGCATCTGTAATTTTTATCGTCGAATTGGTACAATTGATTAGCCTTTGATACAAGGCTAATTTGGTATTGTTGCAATGTCCGCACACGTAAAAAAGGTTGTTCCAATCAAATTTCAAGTCCAAATCGCCTTGATGAGCAATAAAATGCTCAATATTTATACTTGTAAACCCTTTGTCTTCGCAGAGATAACACTTATTGTGGGCGTCAGTTTTCAAACGTATTAAAACATCGCCACAATTGTAAGACCCATTTTTCTTCAATTTTTCAATCGTCAAACAGTCGGGTGCAGGTTGTGATTTAACTAAATTTATCATTATACCAATTGCGCTAATTCTAATTGATTGATTGTTAATTGTAATTCAGGTGCTAAAAATTTGGGCAATTGCTTGAAATAAATCCGCAATGATTCGATTTCATCTTCTTGTTCCATCGTCGGATTGTCCACATTCAACAGCCATTCGTAGCGTTTGATTTGGGCTTTTAAAATGTCGGAATATTTATCCGATTCAAAATAACTTTCCACAATCGCTTCGGATGAATAACCCGATAAATTCTCCAATTTTAAGCGTTTTTCAAGGTCAAAAATCACCGCATCGTCCACCGAAGTCAAGACAAAAGGTGAATGCGTGGTGACAACGAATTGAATTTTAGGGAAAAAACTGGTCAGAAAAGGCAGTATTTTCTTCTGCAAATCAATGTGCAAATGCGTTTCGATTTCGTCAATAAACACAATCCCTTGAATGTTATAATTCCTCGAACTTTTGTTTTCCATCCGCATCATAATCTCAATAACGATGCTCAAAATGGCCGAATATCCGTCCGATAAAGTGGTGAAATCAAAGGCTTTATGACCGTTTAAAACAATATCAAAATTGTAATTTTTCCTATCAAAACGCAATTGCAAGTCGCGTTCACCAAATATTTGCTTCAAACTGTCTTCAAATTGGGTAAACCAATTATCTACTTCTTTTACAGCTTTCATGTCGTTATCATCTCTTGCGAAAGAACTGTCTGCTTTGAGGTTGACAATATATTGAATGAAATCAGTGCTTGGTTTTTCAGAAATTGAATAAGCGTTTTTAAGCTCTAACTTACTGATTCCTTTGGGATTACGCATGGAAATTGTTGTTCTTTTCGCATCGAAATAAGTCAAAATGAAATTCCCATCTTGATAGTTAGAATATACGTTTAGTATGTTTTTGAGATTCAAATCTACATTTTCGTATGCTTTAAGTATCTTCTCTAGGTCTTTCACCATACTTTGACCTTTTTCTATTTGGTTATTAATCTGAGCAATTTCTATCCTACTTTTGTTAGACAGAGATTCCTTTAGTGTATTAATCTGATTCTTATAAATGGCAATTTTTTGCTCGGTTTTTGGAATTTCTTGAAATCCATTATTTTGAATGACATGTTCGCATTGCAACTTCAATTGCTCCAAAACCGACGTTTTCCCACTCCCATTTTTCCCCGTCAAAATCAGATGCTGCCGCTTGTCCTCGGATAGCGGGATGTCAATATTTTTGAGGTGGCGCACCTCGTTGATGTGAATATGACTGATGAAAATATCTTCCATGATGGCTGTTTTTATTAGTATTAATGCGAATACGAAAATTGATTTGTACGATAAAACTACATTTTCTATTTTATTTTCCTTGAAACGGCGGAGTTTTTTTGAAAAATTAAAAATCTAAAAATTTTTACACCCCCTCAGTATAAAACCTATTTTTGCGACATTTTAAAGGTATTACGGACTTGAGTCCGTAAATAATAACGTTGCGGACTGAACCGTGATACTAAATAAAACTAATATTTAATGAAAATTAAAAATTCTATCCTAGACACAATCGGCAATACGCCGATGGTACGCATTAATAAAATTTCGGCAGCGTTGCCCTGCACGGTTTTGGCGAAAGTCGAAACCTTCAACCCTGGCCACTCGATAAAAGACCGCATGGCCGTCAAAATGCTCTCCGATGCCGAGGCTGCGGGGCGCATTACTGAGGGGGGAACAATCATCGAATGTACATCGGGCAATACGGGTATGGGCTTGGCGATTGCGGCGTGCGTGAAGGGTTATCGCTGCATTTTCACGACAAGTGATAAGCAATCGAAGGAAAAAATTGATTTATTGAAGGCTTTGGGTGCGGAAGTGATTGTGTGTCCGACGAATGTTGAACCCGACGACCCGCGTTCGTATTACTCAATTGCAGAACGTTTGTCGAAAGAAATTCCGAATTCTTGTTGGATGAATCAGTACGACAATTTGTCGAACCGCACCGCTCATTACGAGTCAACGGGGCCTGAAATTTGGGAACAAACCGATGGAAAAATCACGCATTTGGTTGTCGGTGTCGGTACAGGCGGCACAATTTCTGGCACGGCGCAATATCTGAAAGAGCAAAATCCGAACGTAAAAATTTGGGGCATAGACACTTACGGTTCAGTTTTCAAAAAATATAAAGAAACGGGCGTTTTTGACCCGAACGAAATTTATCCGTACATCACTGAGGGGATTGGCGAAGATATTTTGCCGAAAAACGTGGATTTCAGCTTGATTGACGCCTTTGAAAAGGTGACGGACAAAGACGCCGCAATTATGGCGCGGCGATTGGCGCGAGAAGAAGGCATCTTGTTAGGCTACTCGTGCGGGTCGGCGATGCAAGGTTTGATGCAATTAAGCGGACATTTTACGGCGGATGATGTCGTTGTCGTCATTTTTCATGACCACGGCAGTCGCTACATTGGTAAGATTTACAACGACGATTGGATGCGCGAACGCGGCTTTTTAGATGATGAAATTAAAGTAAAAGACGTTATTTCAAGGAAAAACAGCAAAGTTTTCTATCATGTAACACCTGAAACGACGGTCAAAGCGGCTTTTGAAATGATGAAAAAATTGGATATTTCTCAGATGCCTGTCATGTCAGAATTAGATATGGTAGGGTCTATTTCAGAAAATTCAGTGTTAACGTATTTGCTCGAAAATCCGATGAAACACGCTGAGCATCACATCGCCGACATTATGGACGCACCGTTTCCGATTGTCAATGAAGAATTACCCGTTAAACAGCTCAATCGCTATATTTCCAAGCGGATTCCTGCCGTTATTGCGCGAGATAAAGCGGGTTCGATGCACGTTCTGACGAAGTACGATATTATTCAAGCGGTATAAAAGGCCGTTTAAAGCAAGGGCAACCTTCACGGTCGGTCGGCATAAATAACGCTACTTTTTTGCAGATGCGCTGCACCAGCAAAAAAAGTAGCGTTTATTTACGCATTACTATTTATTTTTATTTTGCGATAAATAACCGATGATTCCGTTTTTTAAAGTAAAAAACTTATGTGCCCTATACCTCTATGTGTTCCCAAAAAGACATGTTAAAAACGCCGTGTCCTCCATGACCTCTGTGTGAAACCACTCAATTAAATCAGCGACAAATAATGCGGAAACATCTCGCGCCAAAGCTGCCAATCGTGCGGCAACGAACCGCGCATATCGAGCCAATGCGGTACATTTTTCGCCGCCAAAATACCCGATAATTGTTCATTTGCAGGGCGGCAAATATCCCATTCCGACGTGCCTAAAATGATTTTCATCTGCCAAAGGTCGGGATGATTGAGGCGCGGTAGATAATCAATAGGATTCGTAAAATACACATTGTCATCGTAATATCCATGCATAAATGTTTTAATGTCAAATGCCCCACTCATGGAAAACAAATGACTCACGACGTCGGGATGTCGAAAGGCAAAATTGGCTGCATGAAACCCGCCGAAACTCGCGCCCGAAACCACCACACGATGCGTACCTGTGTTATAACGTATGCGCTCGACGAGTTCCCACCGAATCATTTTGTCGAATTGAAGGTAATTTTTCGCTTTTACTGAGGGGTGTGCTTCGCGGTTGTACCAGCTCAATTTATCAATCGAATCAATCGCATAAATCTGCACCAAACCTTGCTCGATGAACCACCGAACGCTCTCAATGAGTTTAAAATCTTTCGATTCATAATACCGCCCCATCGTCGAAGGAAAAATAATAACAGGATAGCCCGCGTGACCATAAACGAGCATCTCGATGTCCATGCCCAAGTGCGGCGAATACCATTTGACGTGTTCTTCTTTCATAATAGAAAATTTAGATGTTTTAGTGAAATTGCATAAAAAACGAGGTTGCTTATGCGGAACTAGAACAAAAGTAGCATAAAAAAGGCTTCATCAAGCAATTTTGCGGCTGGTAAAGCCTTTTTTATGAGAAAATACTGAGGGGGTCAATCTTGTAACACCAACTCTTTCTTAGTTATTAATTTTTCTAAATCAACGAAGATGCACCCATGCAGTCACCTTTTTCCAACAAAGTAGGAACGTGATTAACTCATTTAATCCACGTTCCTATTTTATTTTTACACAATCCCAAATTCTACTTATATTCGCCTTCATTTTTCCACAGATTTAACGGATGAATACCGATTAATAAGACTTTTGTCATTCAGTAGAAACGTGACATCCGTGGAAAAATGCGACTATTTCTTCTAAAATCAAAAAATACCACGTACCAATGTCACCACGTACCTATCGGCCTTTCCTAGCCCTTTTATTGGCGATTTCGCCGCTTTTTTCCTTGGTTTTCGCCCAAAAAGTGGCGAAAAACAATGGTATTTACTTGCTGTCGAGAACCATCGAAGCAACAACGGATGGGGGATTATCAGCCCTAAAAAATGTCCCGCCCGAAGACATTGTGAACGACCGTTTTGTGCGTTTGCTCCAATTCGACCACCTGCCGATGCCTTCCGAAAAGGAAGAACTCGCTAAAATCGGCATTCAATTGCTCGATTATTTGCCGACAAATGCCTACGTCGCGGCATTTTCTGCTGCGCAAATGACGAACGAAAAAATCGGCAATTTGAAGAAAATGGGTCTCCAAAACGCGTTTATACTGAGGGGGTCTGACAAAGTGTGCATGGAGATTCTCCAAGGCAATTTTCCCGATTTTTTCCAAAAAACGCTTGGAAAATACGACGTTTCCGTCCAATTTCATCCATTTTTGACGACAAACGCCGCCATTTTGGCACTCCAAAAACGCGGTTTTATGGTCATCGGTGAGCCAGACCCGATGACAGGCAGTTTGAGCGTTCGGACGGCAAAAAGCAACGTAAATGACCTTGCCGCCTTGCCTTTTGTCCGTTTTGTGGGCTTTGGCAATGGCGAAAACATTCCCGAAGACAACAAAGGCCGCACCAATCACCGCTCAAATATGCTCAATTCAGACAGCCGAAATGGTTTGAAATACGACGGACGTGGCATCGGCATTGCATTCGGCGATGACGGTTCGGTGGGGCCGCATATTGACTTTGAAGGGCGCATGGTAGTCCCTATCCCTTACACCGCAGCAAACGATTTGCCCGCCTCAACGCATGGCGATATGACCGCAGGTGTCGGCGCAGCCGCAGGCAATATTGACCCGACTTTACGGAGTAATGCGTCAGGTGCGACAGTTGTGTCGTATTTCATCAATAACTATCCACAACTCTCTAACGCTGTTCTGAATCAAACGCGCTACGAGGCTTATATTACATCGTCGAGCTACGCTCAAGCGGCGTGTAGCATCTACGATAATTTCTCAAATAGTATTGATAATCAAGTGTTTACCAACCAAAAATTGCTGCACGTTTTTTCTGCGGGAAATGCGGGAACAGGTAATTGCGCGGGCATTAATGTCGCCAATTTTGGCAATATCACGGGTGGTTACAAGGCGTCTAAAAACGTCATGGCGGTCGCCAATCTAGGACTTACGGACTTACTCGAAACATCAAGCAGCCGCGGCCCCATTTTTGATGGCCGCATCAAACCCGACATTGCTTCCGTCGGAACGGGCATGAATTCGACAGGGCCGAGTAACACGACACTAATGGGTGGAGCTGTAAGTGGCACATCTGCCGCTTGCCCGGGCATTGCGGGGGTTTCGGCACAAATGTATCAAGCCTACAAGGAGTTGAACGGTGGCCGAATCCCTGAATCAGCCTTGATTAAAGCCTTATTGATGAATTCGGCGGACGATTTGGGTAACGTCGGCCCCGATTTTTTATTCGGTTGGGGTCGTGTGAATGCTTGGCGCGCGTTTAAACTATTGAGAAATAATCAATACAAAAAAATCGGTATTTCACGCCGTGATTCCGTCAAAACGATACCCCTCAGTATTCCCGCGGGGACGAAGCAAATCCGCGTTATGGCCTATTGGCACGATGCCGCAGGAACGCCAAATGCGGCAAGAATTCTTGTCAATGACTTGGATATGACCGTCAAAAATGAGACAACAGGTGCGATTTATAAACCGTGGCGACTCGATACGGCGGCGCAAAGAACCGCTAATTCGCTCTCGATGCCAGCAATTCGAGACGAAGACCACGTGAACAATGTCGAGCAAATCGTCATTGACACGCCTTCAGTATCAAGCTTAAAAATTATCGTAAATGCCACTACTTTACCTTCTGATACGCTTGATTTTTATTTGATTTATGAATTTATAAACGATTCAATTACAGTCACTTATCCAAACGGTGGTGAGCCTTTTGTTATCGGTGAACCTGAAATTGTCCGTTGGGATGCACCCTTGAAAGGCGGTGCTTTCGACGTGGACGCGAGCTACGACAATGGCAACACATGGCAAGTTTTGCGTACAGGTTTAACAACCACAAACTTGACTTGGACAGTACCTGCAACCACTACGGGCAAGGCCCGCATCCGCGTAACGCGGTCGGGTTCGCTTGCAACTGACGTCAGCGATGAAGCATTTACCATAATGCGGACTGTATCGAATTTGAGCGCGCCATTTATCTGTCCCGACACCACTTTTTTGCGTTGGGATACAATCTCAAATGCCCTAGCGTATGAAGTCTCACGGCTCGGTGAAAAGTACATGGATTCCATCGGGCGCACATCTTTGAGTCTCTTCCCCGTTCGGATTCCTGCGGGCGATTCGGCGTGGTTCAGCGTTCGGGCGGTCATGGCTGACGGTGGCATCAGCCGTCGGGCTTTGGCGATTCCGAAGCCACGCCAAGCAAGTGTTTGCTTGACACGAGGGCGCGACCTTGCGGCAGAACGCACCGTTGACCCCATTTTATCCACCTATTACGCTTGCCAAACGGGTTCGAGCATACCCCTCAGTATTTTGGTTAGAAATTTAGGACTTGCGATAATTGATTCATTTACAGTAAGTTATAGATTAAATAATGGTGCAATTGTCAGTACGCCGACAACCCGTCAGCGATTACTCGCCAACGAAACCTCCATTTTTAGTTTCGCTCAAAAACCTCTAATACCTGCCGTTGGTAACCACGTTTTGAAAATTTGGATAAAAACCAACGCCGATGAACGCCCCCTAAACGACACGTTAAACCTTCCGTTTACCGTAATCGACCGTTTCAGAGGCGCGCCGTTGAGCGAAACTTTTGAAGGCGCGACTTTCCCGCCGACGGGTTTCAGCATCGTGTCGTCGCAAGGCGCATACACGTGGGCGAAATCACCCCGCATTCAAGGTACTTTCGGCACGGTCGGCAATCTGACAACGGCGATGATGTATGATGGGTTTAACTATACGGAACGCGGTAAAAAAGACACGTTACTCACATGGCTTGTGGATTTGACGGGCATTCAACAACCGCTTTTGCGATTTGATGTGTCTTACGCATTTAACAATGTCATAAGACGTACTATATTGGCAGTCAATACGTCAACCGATTGTGGCCGCACTTTTAAGCCAACGGTTTACGAAAAAATGCGTCTCGATTTATCCACAAACGGCACGACAACTCGACCAAATTACGCGCCGACATTGCCAGGACAATGGCGCCGCGATACCGTTGACTTGGTCGCTTTCAAGGACTCGATTGTGCAATTGGCTTTTATCGTGACCAACGATAATGACAATAAATTGTACCTCGATAACATCAACATTGCCAACGGACTTAATACGCCGACTGAGGACAGGCCCCTCCCTATTCCCATGCTTTCGGCGTCGCCAAACCCTTCCACGACGGGTATTTTTGATGTGCGTTTGAAAAATTTTGAGGCCAAATCATTGACTATCAAAGTGTTTGATGTGGTAGGTAAGGAAGTTTTCTCAAAATCAATGGGCGCATTTTCGGGCGATTTGTCAGAACAAATCAATCTTAAAAATCAAGCGTCAGGCGTTTATTTCCTTCAAGTTCAGACCGAAAAACGGAACTATTCGTTGCGTTTGACAAAATTGTAAGAAAATGATACCCCCTCAGTAAAATCGTTAAAAGCCTCGTAAACAACACGTTTACGAGGCTTTTTTTGTTACAAATACAGTTTTTGAGCTGTCATAATGGTCTGATGCAGCGTTTCGTCGCGGGTCGGTTCGCCGATTGTTTTGAAATGCCATTCGCCTTTTTCTTTGTATAGTTTGCCCATAATCATCGAGACATAGCCTTTATATTTGGCATCCGAAGCCACATTAAATTCGGCAAAAGTGTTTACAATTCGCTTGTTGTTGCCTTCGTATAAGCGAATATGTGCATACGGAATCGAGGCAAAATCCTGCCCTTTGTAGCTATTCAAAATGAAGACAATTTGCTGAATGGATGGATTAATTTTCAACAAATCAAGCGTAATCACTTCATTGTCCCGCTTATCATCGCCACGACTGTCGCCCGTCAATTCGTCGCCGCTGTGTCGAATCGCCCTATCAAGTGAGAACAATTGACGGTAATAAACGGTGTCCATGCACCGATTTTGCGCGTCGAACAAGGCCACACTACCATCTAAATCAACCGCTTCGTGGTGCGTTATCCAAAGGAGTTTTTTAGAAATTGCGCCCCAATTCAAGCCGATGCTGAATTGCGTCAAGCGGTGTCCGTTGTCTTTTACTAAGTTTAATGAGCTGCCTTTTGTAAGGTTCAATGCCATGATTTTTTGAATTAAAATTTGAAATTGAGAATTAAAATTTGATTTATTTTCAATATAAATATGAGCGAAATACTGAGGGGTATATTTTCAATAAATTGATAATCAATTAGTTATAACTCTTAGAGGGTTTGTAACAGCAATTTCCGCTTTGGAAATTTCAAAGCTCGCTTCGCTCGCAAAGAGGAGGAGAGGTGGTTCGTTTTTCGGGCAAAGCCC
>JAYSRS010000488.1:0-3617 GCA_043720935.1 Saprospiraceae bacterium | reverse complement strand
AATCTCTATTTGTTGCATTTTACCCTATTTCGGCGAAAATACACAGGAAAAAGATTCCTTCTGAATGACAAAAAAGCACTTACCGCTAAAATTGTCAGGGAGCCGTATTTTTTACTGAGGGGCCTATTTTTTTACGCCTTTGAAATCTACGCGTGTGCTATAAAATAATAATTTTTCCCACTGTAAAACTGCGCTTCAAACGCGGCTTGTGTGAGCGAAGGCTTGTCCGTCAACCAATCCCGCATGAGGGAAATGTGTAAACCGCATTGTTGAAAAAACAGAAAAATTTGCCGTGGCGTCGTCCCGTAAACGTCGGAAGCACCTAAGCCATGTTCAAAAACGACAATCGGTTTGCAGCGTTCAATCGTCCGCTTTGCCCCTTCCAAAACGAGCATCTCTGCACCTTCTACATCAATTTTAATAAAATCTATATGTGTATCTAATGGAATAATAGTGTCTAACAAATCAGTTTTTACTGTAATGGTTGTATCTTCTTCATCTGCACGGTCGTAGCGACGGCGCAAAATGCCACTGTACGATGGGTTTGAAATGACATAATTAAACGTCGTTTCGCCTTTTTCACGGCTCAATGCAAGGTCAAAAAACTGGCAATTTTTTGGATATTTTTTTTGAATGAGTCCTTGAAATAAATCGGGCAAAGGCTCAAAACAATAGTGTTGACCACGCGGCGCAAACTTCAAAATGAGGTCGAGCATTTCGCCTTTGTGGCAACCAATATCTATGCAATTTGAGTCGAGACGGCTGATTTTTTGCAAAATTTTCACCGTTTGCGCGTCGTATTGTTGATTTTTTGTAAAAGCAATCGGCAATTTTTTGACCCATGCTTTAAGCGTTTTTATCATGTTGAATTTTATTGTAACGGCTTTCTCCACGGATTACACGGATTAACACAAATTTTTTTAAGACATTTTATCTAAAACGTCTCATAAGTAGGTATTCATAAATAATCGTTACTTTAACTTATATGACTAACCCCAACCTTCAGGTTGGGGTTTTAAGCATCAGCAGACACTCGGCTTTAGCCAAAAACTTAGTAGAAGTTAATGGCTAAAGCCGAATGTGGTCTTATCTGAAAGTCCCCAACCTGAAGGTTGGGGTTAGTCATAAATGTAGCGATTATTTATGCACAGCTATTTAAATAAATCCGTGTTAATCTGTGTAATCCGTGGAGAAAATAGTTTTATTTTAATACTGTTTTTTTAACTGGAAAGGCTTGATAGGCGGTTAAAACGCGTTTTGCGACGGCCAAACTGTCAAAATTATCCACGGCAAACTGCCGCGCCCGTTCGCCGATACCCCTCAGTAAATCGGGTCTTTTTCTACAAAATTCAATCTTTTCGATGAAATCGTAATCCGAATTAGCAATCAAAACGTGGTTGCCATCTTCCGCAGGGATGCCTTCCAAACCCATTGAAGTTGTCAAAACCACACGCCCTAACATCATCGCTTCCAAGATTTTTACCCGAATGCCACTACCGCTAAAAAGGGGAACAATAGACACCGAATGCTCATTCATAAACTGTTGAGCATCAGCTATTTCGCCATGAAAAACGACATTTTTAGCTTTTAGCTGACGCAACCAATTAGGCGCGTTTCGACCTGCAATATGGAGTTGGAAATCGGTCGTGATATGCTTTTTATTTTTAGTCTCTAAATTGGAAGATTGCGGCATTTCTCGATTTGCTTCAATCGCCCAAACTTTCTCCAAAAACCACCGCAGCCCTTCTTGATTCGGCATCCAATCCAAGGCACCGATGAAACCGAGCGACAAAGGGCGATTGAAATTGTTAGGATTCGGCAAATAGTCGCGGCTACTCAATCCCACGGGTGTCACGACCGAGACGCCTTTGTAGCCAAGCAGCTTGAAAATGCGTTCATCTCGCGCCGTTATAGGCAACAAAATATCGCAATGTTGGATGTTGTCGAGTTCAAAACGCCGTAGTTTTCGATTCAAAAAGTTCAAATACCAACGTTTTGGCAGAAAATTGGTCACTTCGGCCACGCGTTTCCAAATCTCATGCTCTACATTGTGCGAGCGTAAAGCGATAATCGCATTTGAATTTTCCCGAATATAAGGGATGTAAGGCGCGAGAAAAACGGTTTCGAGTTGTACGACATCAAAATTGCCTCCCCTCAGTATTTCGACCAATTTTTGAGCAAAATTGTCCTTGATAAAGCGCGTAACGTGGTAACTTTCTTTCTCAAAAAGATTTTTGAAACCGCCCCAAATCGTGATGTCGTTGTTCACTTCAACGTCATAAACCGCTTTGAATGTTTTATGAAAATCCGAAGGCAAATCCGCCACATTGACGCGGTGTTTGCTTGTATTCATCGTCAAAAGCGTCACTTCCGCGCCCAAAGCCGTGAGTGATTTTGATAATGTATTGATAGCGATAACTTCACCGTCTTTGGGCGGAAAAGGAAATTTCTTACAGACTTGGAGTATTTTCATGCGTTGAATTTATTGTTTTTGTTTTGCCAACGCTTGCTGATACGCTTTAACGTTCACCAAATGTTGCTCGTATGTTTCCGCGTAAGTATGATACCCTGGATTGTCGGGTTTTGCGACAAAATACATAAAATTGTGTTGCGCGGGTTTCAAAACGGCGTCAACGCTCGACGGCTGCGGCATACAAATTGGGCCGGGCGGCAAACCATAATTCAGATACGTATTATAGGGATGCGGTTTCAGATAGTCAACATTATACAAGCGGCGAAAACTAGCCGTTCCTTCAATTTCCATCAAGGCAAATTGCACTGTCGGGTCGGCTTGTAGCTTAATATTTTGCTTCAAACGGTTCAAATAGGCCGTAGCAACGCGGGTGCGTTCGTCCTCATATTTCGATTCTCCGTCAACTATTGAAGCCATCGTAATCGCTTGTTCGGGCGTCAAACCTTGCGCTTTTGCAAGGGCGAGGCGTTCGGGTGTCCAAAACCGCTTGTATTCTTTTGCCATACGTTCAATGAATTTTCGGGGTTCAATGTTCCAAAAAACTTCATACGTATTAGGCAGAAAAACGCACATCAACGTCGGACGCGACAAGCCGAGCGAATCCAAAAGTGCTGTATCAGAAAACGTTTGCGCGAAGGCTGCGGAGTCTTTTTCAAGCACTTTGGCGATTTTAGCGGCCACTTGTTCAGGCTTGCGCTCGTTGTTCAACACCACCTTTACGGGGCTTTGCTCGCCTGTTTGCAAGTGTTTTATCAAATCGTAGCTGCTCCAACCCGATTTTACGCGGAAACGCCCCGCCCGAACGGTCTTGAAATCAAGCCAACTGGCCCACTGTTGAAAATTCCCTTCGTCAGAAATCACCCCCTCAGTAGCGAGCAGGTTTTTAAGCCCGTCAACGTCCGTCCCCGTCGGAATTTTGATGTATTCGCTTTTCAAATCCGAAGGAACATTCGATTTGAAAAAATAAAAGTAGAAACCGCCGCCTACCACGGCAAGTACAAGGGCTAATTTTAGCAATTTTGTCATTCTAGCATTTTTTAGTTGAGCCAACACATTTATTTTTGGTACTGATTTAAAATGTATGCTGTTTTTTTACGAACGTTTTGAACTTGTTTCTTACGAAAATATATGCTTTTATGATGCC
>JAYSRS010000487.1:0-3622 GCA_043720935.1 Saprospiraceae bacterium | reverse complement strand
TTAAAAATTTCCTAAATCTTGGGTAAAAAACCAAAATAATGGGCTATAACTAATTGATTATCAATCATTTATTTGTACCATAAAGCCGATAATTCCGTTAAAAATTAAAAATTAAGAATTAAAAACGACGTCATACAATCAAGATGACTGCTTATTTATCGCTTCCAATTCTCTCTTTCAAATGAAAATTAAGCACTAAAAAAGAAGAATTGAAAATGACAAAAAGCCATCCGACGGACTGCTTACTTATCGTTTTCAATTCTTAATTTTTAATTTTTAATTACCCTTACTTATTGTTATCACGCCATTCATAGACCCATTTTGCTTGAATTTGCTCCAAATGCGGTTCTGTTGAGCCTTCGCGTGTGCCTTCAAAAGTCGGAATATCCAAAATCCATTCGAGCAATTCAGTAAAACGAATGCGGTAAATTTTACCTTCGTTGAAGTCTGCACCAAATCTTTCGTACAGTTTCATGGCAATATCTTCGTGGTCTGACCAATTGATTGGTAGGTCGTCCAAGTCTTTAAATGCGGACATTTTTATTTGAATTAAAAATTAAGAATTAAAAATTAACGGCACTTAAAAAGGCGTTAAATTGTACAAAATACTGAGGGGGGTGAGTTTTGAGTTTTGAGTTTTGAGTTACGCGTAACTCAAAACCCAAAACTCAAAACCTATTTCAAGATATTTTCGATTTGTTTTTTAAACCAAACTGTCGAAACCAACACCTCTTTTGATAAATTAAGTTGCTCAATTATCCTTTTGTTGAACTTGTTTTTCATATCAAAATAAGGGTAAAAACGGTCAAAATCATCGCTTTTCAAGTCTGTAATGATGCTGTTTTCACCATCTTTCGTATCTTGAATTCTCTCTTCTTTCAGTTCTAAATAGCTTGTTCGGGCGCGTTTGAAATCTGAAATAATGTAATCTACTTTTTCGTTTTTTTGCTCAACTATCGCCTTTTTGTAATCATCAAGATTGAAATTAGGCAAATTTAGACTGGCCAAATTATCGGGATGATACATATAATTTTCAAAATTATAAAACCTCAAAATACGGTAATTAGGGTAGTGCTTTTCTAATTGCTCAATTTCTTTAGATGTTAAAAAATCGCGGTCGCGGAGACCAAATACGTTCATTTCACCCTTCACACGCACAAAAACGGCGTTATTATTGGACACACCGACAAAAACCTTACCTTTCAAAGCCAATAAATTGAAATATTGGTCATTCTGATTTTCGCAAAAAATGATTTGTTTATCTGAAAAAATCGTCGCCAAAAGCTGTTTTGGCACGGCTACTTCATAGACATCTAAGGTGCGTTTAGGCGTCGGCACAAGGGTTTGCGGAATGTCATAATTCAATTCATCGAGGTCAATTACCGCCGCGTCCGCACTTTGATTGGCATATTCAATAAAACCGAGGGCATGACTTGCTGTCCAAAATTGGCAATTTTCAGGTATCCAATTCTCTATGATTTCTTTTATTAAATTAAATTGCAATTTGGTGTTCAAATGCAAATCAATTTCATCGAAAAAATAAACGGTATCATTGAAAATATCACGACGGCTTAGAAGGTTTACGAGAATATTAAAAACTTCTTTTTCACCAGCACTCAATAAGTTATAATGAATGACAGACTTCCCTTTTTGAAAATTGATATTGGCCACTTTGCCATTTAGCGGGGGCACAAATTGCTTTAAGCGCAAGGAAATAGCCTCGTCACTGTCAAATATACGTTCAAAAGCAGCATTTATAGGATCAATAAATGTGTTTCTAATTTCTCTTGTTTGACTATCAGAATTAAAGACAGTTTGCAAAATATTAGCCGTTATATATTCAATATCATTATCAAATCGCTCGTCACGGTCAATAAATTGTCTCGGTCGGTCGGAATCTTTTGCAAAATCAAAGCTAATTTCGCCTAAACTTGTTCGCTCCAACTTTGGCACTTGCCGCAGACTTGAACGCCCATAAAATATGTTCTCTAGATTGTTTACCGCGCTAAACAGTCTAGTTCCTCGCCCAGAAATAGAGGCGAATTCTGATTTTTCATCGTCAATTCTTATGTTGAAATCAGCGTTGATATTTTTTGCGTAGTAACCCTTTTCATAATTTTTTTTATTGGAATTGTAACCATCTACATCTTTTATGTAAGAAGAAACAGCTTCAAAAGCATCAAAAACCGACGACTTACCACTGCCGTTCGCGCCGACAAGCAACACCAATTTATAGGGTTTATCCAACGTGATTGTCAAATCCGTAAACCGCTTAAAATTTTGTAATTGTAATTTTTGAATACGCATTTTTATTAATTTTTTGTCAAAAAATGACTTTTATACTGAGGGGGTCTATTTTGTATCACGGACTTCAGTCCGTGAATGCCAAACACAGCCGCAAATGTAAAACTTCAACCCGATTTTTTCAGTAAATAAAAAAAAAGCGGCGGTTTCAAGTGCTTGAAACTGCCGCTTTTTGATGCTTGAAGATTTGACAATTTTTAAAAAATTGTCAAATCTGAAAATTATTAAATCGCCATGCGTTGACGCTTAACCAAATACGTTTGCAAAATTTCTTTAAAGCCAGCGTTAATGTCACAGGCTACGAAGTCAATTTTGTATTGCAAACAACGGGCTTGCAGGTTTTCGGTGAATTTGCCAACTTGTTCGGTGTAAAAACCTTTGACTTGGTGCGGTTGCAAACGGATTTTTTCGCCAGATTCCATATCCACAAAAATCGTTGGCCGATTGTCAAATTCAAAATCTAATTCCTTTGATTTGTCAACTACATGAAATAAAACGACCTCATGTTTGTTGTATTTCAAGTGTTGCAAAGCGGCAAAAAGAGCTTCTGAATCAGTATCATCATTGAACATATCGCTAAAAATGCAGACGAGTGAACGGCGGTGAATCGAGTCGGCTAATTGATGAATCGCCTCGGTTGCCGACGTCCGTTTGTTCAAATGTTCTTTTTCTGTTAAGTATTTCTCCAAGATACTCAATAGGTAACGATAGTGCGTTGTTGAAGACTTCGCTCGTGTATGCTCGTGAACGGCTGAATCAAAAACCGACAATCCGAAGGCGTCGCGTTGTTTCATCAACAAATTCATCAAGGAAGCTGCCGCCAAAGATGCAAATCCGAGTTTATTGTTAGCGGGTTTTGCGGCATCGGGAAAATACATCGAACTTGACACATCGAGGAAGATGTGGCAACGCAAATTCGTCTCTTCTTCAAACCGTTTTGTGAACATTTTATCGGTTCGGGCATAGACTTTCCAGTCAATATTTTTCATGTTTTCACCTACATTATAGATGCGATGTTCGGCAAATTCGACCGAAAAACCGTGAAAAGGCGACTTGTGCAAGCCAATAATAAAGCCTTCGACAACTTGTCGGGCTAAAAGTTCGAGATTCGAGAGGTCTTTGACTTCGTAATTTTCAAATAGAGTCATCGGTTGTGTTTTTTACGGAAGATAGCAACGGAGCTTGCTCCGTGAAGTCTATTTTTTTGCATACGGAGCAACCTCCGTTGCTACCGTTAACTTAACGCTTCAATAAACGTAAAAATTCCCAAACGGTTGCTTTTGAAATTATAAAACCTGTTCATTTCATTGAAACGAAC